>NZ_JANION010000048.1:0-25820 GCF_024610815.1 Mixta sp. | reverse complement strand
ATCGATGGCTACGCCGCACGGCGCCACAATGCGCAGCGAGTTACGGCTAATGATATAAAATCCCAGGCAATAGCTGACCAGCCAGCTATATAGAATTTTTTTACTTAACATAATTAGTCCCTTAATTATTTAATGGCTACGTGGTAGATAAGACTATAAAGTTAATGTGTAGAATATATCGATCGACTTCTGTTATTGGAATCTTTTGTTAGCGGTGCAACGTATTTCATCGGTTTCTAAGCTGCCTGTACGGCAGTGAACCCCATGCGATGAAATTCTTTTCGAGGGAACCATTTCTAAGCTGCCTGTACGGCAGTGAACTGTTGATATTAAAGCGTAACTCACTAGCGATAAATGACTTTCGCCACAATTCCTATGCAAACCCTTTTTTATCCTTTCCTCTGTCTGCTATTTAAAATCAAACACTTAAAAGGACGGTCAAAAAAAGGGTTTGCGCTTTAGCCTGCTCATACAGCCTGCAGACTTCAGCCAATTTGCTGTTACGCCACGGTAAAGCCCAGCATCATCCCGGTGTCTTCATGTTCCAGCAGATGACAGTGCGCCATATAGGGGTGCTGCGCGTCGGCCAGATGGTTGAAGCGCACCAGCACCTCGCTGCGCCACCCTTCTACATGCACCGTATCCTTCCATCCCTGACGATGCGCCGCTGGCGGCTTGCCGTTTTCAGTAAGAATGCGGAACTGCGCGCCATGAATATGGAAAGGATGCAGCATGCTGTCGCCCTCGCCGGAAATGGTCCATTTCTCCAGCTGTCCCTGTTTCACGGCAAACATCGGCTTATTCATATCGAAAGCAAGTCCGTTGATTTTATTGCCGTTGCGGAAATCGTAACCAGACGCGGCGGCGTGCTTCATGTCGCCCATATCATGATGGTGAGACGGCGCGGCGGACGCACCTGGCGTCGATGGCGGCGCGTGCCCCGCCATCGCCTGCCTGCCGTAGCGCTGCTGTAACGCCTGCATGCCCAGCCGATCGAGCTGCGGGTCCATCATGAGCTGTAGCCAGCGCTGCGGCAGATTATCGCTGGTCGGGAGCGGCGGCAGCGTCGCCAGGCTATCCGGCAGCGTGCCGCTCGCCATAACCCGGAGCGGCAGAATATGCAGCAGCGAAAGCGGCGCATCAAACGGCGCCAGCGTCATTCCCATCTGCGTCACCGGCAGCGTTTGCAGATCGAACGCCTTGCCGTCACTGGTGTCCACCAGCACCTCAAACCGTTCGCCGGGCAGCATCATGAAGGTTTCGACTTTGACCGGCTCCGCCAGCAGGCCGCCGTCGCTGGCTATTATGTAAAGCGGACGCCGATCGCTGGCGGTAAGGTTCAGCGAACGCGCGTTGCAGCCGTTCAACAGCCTCAGACGCAGCCAGCCGCGCGGCACCGCATGCTGCGGTGATGGCACGCCGTTGGTCAGCATCAGGTTGCCGAACCAGCCAACCGCCGCCCGCATTATGTCCAGCTGATAATCAATCGCGGTTCCATCGGGCGTCAGCTGCTTATCCTGCAAAATGACCGGAATATCGTCCACGCCCCAGCGTTTCGGCAGCAGCAGCTTTTCTGACTCATCGTCGCGCAGCACCACCAGCCCGGCCAACCCCTGCGCCACCTGATAACCGGTCTCGCCATGCTGATGCGGATGAAACCAGCAGGTCGCCGCAGGCTGATCGGGCGTGATGGCGACTGTGCGCTTGCCGCCAGGCTCGATAATCGCCTGCGGACCGCCGTCCACCGCGCCCGGCACTTCCAGCCCGTGCCAGTGAACTGTGGTCGCCTGCGGCAGGCGATTTTCCAGCGCCACATTGATGGTTTTGCCGCGCGTCATTTCAATCGCCGGCCCCAGCAGCGCGCCGTTATAGCCCCAGCTGTTAACCGCCTTGCCGTTCCAGCGGCTGATGCCGCGCTGGGCGATTACGCGCACCGAACCGTGAATATCGGGCGTCAGCAGATCGGGAATCGGCAGCGCGGGGCGGCCCTGCGCCAGCGTCCGGCCTGAGTAAAAGGGAAACAGGCCCGCTGCGCTCAGCGCGGCGGTAAGTTTAAGAAAGTCGCGGCGTTGCATGTCGGCGTCCTTTGAACAGGGTTCATGCGGAACCCGGGAGTAATTGCACGTCAGTCATAAATCTTAACGTTTTTAGCCCGCGGGAAACCACCCTTCACTCTGATTTCCGCAACGACCGGAAAAGAGGCTTATTCGTTCCATGCTCTCATAGTAACGATCGGCTGCGTTACAGGGCATTGCCGCATTATTCAGGATAACGTTCTTTTAAAACCGTCTTTTTACCCTTTTCAAAAAAAGAGAGCGCCGGATTATCCTTATGCTTGCGTAAATAATCTTTTTCTTTCAAATCTTTTATCGTCCGAAAGAAACAGCACCATCAGATAGTCTGGATCTTTACGGTCTTTCTGCTCTGACAGCGATAGCGCTCTCTTATAACACTTTTTATCGCGATGAAAGATGCGATCTTTTAACCTGCACTCCTGAAGCAATAGCGGTACATTCGGCTTAACATTATTGAGAGTTTCTGGCGATCTTATCGCTTCTTTATATTTACCTTTGGCGCAAAGAAGCCTGACATATATTCTTACTACACTTTTATTCAAAGATTTTTTCTGCAAGACGACCTGGCTTATCAATAATTTGGTTCTGCTCATCATCCTGCGATATTGAGTATCGCTTCGTTAAATCATAAGCATCTTTCGTCTGTTCATCACTATATCGTGTGTCGTCATAAGCGTAGCAGCTTAAATAAACCATTATTATCAAAGGATTTATAATTTTTATCCGCCTATCCGAAGCTAACCACTGTACTTAGCCGAAAAGGCATAAAACAGAGCCGATTTACGCCTGCTACCCGCCCGCTGCTCCAGGTCCTGTCACAGGGTGCCTGCTGACTCGAACGCCTGCGATTCTGACCTTTGCCGCTAAGCATTATGATGCCGATAAGAAACGGCTTGATATGGGCCTGGTGCTGACGCAGAATGCGACGATTTTAACCGCAAACGGCGGCAAAGCGTAAAAATGGCCTGAAGCCCGTCCATAACTGTGCTAACGTCAGATTATTGCAATTTTAAGAGAATGATTATGAAGAAAGGCATTCAGGCCCTGTTGCTGTCGGGGCTGCTCGGTTTCTCGTCCACCAGCTTTGCGCTTAGCGAATCGGAAGCGGAAGATCTGGCGGATCTGACCGCTGTCTTTGTTTATCTCAAGAATGACTGCGGCTATCAGGACCTGCCTGATGCCCAAATCCGCAAGGCGCTGGTGTTTTTCGCGCAGCAGAACCGCTGGGATTTGACCAACTACGCCAGCTATAACATGAAGGCGTTGGGCGAAGACAGCTATCGCGATCTCAGTGGCATTGCCGTCTCTAACGACAAGAAATGCAAGGCGTTGGCGCGCGACTCGCTCAGCCTGCTGGCCTATGTGAAGTAACGCGTCTGAGGCTTTCCTGCTGCTAATTTGACCGTGCATCCCCTGCCAGAGTTAGCTATGATGTGCCGCCCAATTTTCATGGCTATTCTGAGGAGAGTCCCACCATGGCCCAAAATGAAATTTGGTATGAAACCCTTCATGCCGGCTTCGGACAATATTTCACGGTAGATAAGGTGCTTTACCGTGAAAAAACCGAGCACCAGGATCTGGTTATTTTTGAAAACGCCGCTTTCGGGCGCGTTATGGCCCTCGACGGCGTGGTACAGACCACCGAGCGCGACGAATTCATCTATCACGAAATGCTGACGCATGTGCCGCTGCTTGCCCATGGCAACGCCAAAAAGGTGTTGATCATCGGCGGCGGCGACGGCGGCATGCTGCGTGAAGTGAGCCGTCACGCCGGGCTGGAGCAGATCACGATGGTTGAAATCGACGCAGGCGTGGTCGAATTCTGCCGTCAGTATCTGCCGAACCACAGCGCAGGCGCCTACGACGATCCGCGCTTCCGTCTGGTGATCGACGACGGGGTTAACTTCGTTAATCAGACCGACGAAAAGTTTGACGTGATCATCTCTGACTGCACCGATCCGGTGGGTCCGGGCGAAAGCCTGTTTACCTCGGAATTCTATGCAGGCTGTAAACGCTGCCTTAATGAAAATGGCATCTTTGTGGCGCAGAATGGCGTCTGCTTCCTGCAACAGGATGAAGCGGTCACCAGTCATCGCAAGCTGGGTCATTATTTCAGCGACGTCAGCTTTTATCAGGCGGCGATCCCGACCTATTACGGCGGCATTATGACCTTCGCCTGGGCCAGCGATAATCCGGCGCTGCGCCAGATTGACGCCGCGACGTTGCAGGCGCGTTTTGCGTCCGCAGGCCTGAACTGCCGGTATTACAATCCGGCGATCCACACGGGCAGCTTCGCTCTGCCGCAATATCTGTTGAATGCGCTGTCAGCGCCGACCGGACATTTATAAGGGGGTGAACTAAATTGCAAAAGCTGAAACTACATGGCTTCAACAACCTGACGAAAAGCCTGAGTTTTTGTATCTACGACATTTGCTATGCGAACAGTGAGGCTGAACGTGACGGCTATATTGCTTATATCGATGAGCAGTACAACGCCAATCGTCTGACTGAAATTCTGACCGAGACCTGCTCAATCATCGGCGCGAACGTGCTGAACATTGC
The DNA here is from genome assembly GCF_024610815.1 of Mixta sp. NCBI lineage: Bacteria > Pseudomonadati > Pseudomonadota > Gammaproteobacteria > Enterobacterales > Erwiniaceae > Mixta > Mixta sp. The sequence goes on along the minus strand of NZ_JANION010000048.1, from coordinate 21,183 downwards.
GCGTCAGGATTATGAACCGCAAGGCGCCAGCGTAACCATTCTGGTCAGCGAAGAACCGATCGATCCAAAGGATATCGATAAATCGGAGCATCCTGGCCCGCTGCCAGGTTCGGTGGTCGCCCACCTGGATAAAAGCCATATCTGCGTCCACACCTACCCGGAAAGCCATCCCGAAGGCGGGCTGTGCACCTTCCGCGCCGATATCGAAGTTTCCACCTGTGGCGTGATTTCACCGCTGAAAGCGTTGAACTACCTGATCCACCAGCTGGAATCGGATATCGTCACCATCGACTACCGCGTGCGCGGCTTTACCCGCGACGTAAATGGCGTGAAGCACTTTATCGATCACGAGATTAACTCTATACAGAACTTTATGTCGGACGATATGAAAGCGATGTATGACATGGTCGACGTGAACGTTTATCAGGAAAACATCTTCCACACCAAGATGTTGCTGAAAGAATTCGATCTCAAGCATTACCTTTTTAATACCCGGCCGGAAGACCTGACCCCGCAGGAACACAAGCGGATCACCGACCTGCTGTGGAAAGAGATGCGTGAAATCTACTATGGCCGCAATATCCCCACTGTCGGCCTGAAAACGCAGTAAGGCCCTGCCTTGCCGGGGCGGTTCCTGCCGCCCCGATTCATTATGCGCTGCGGGCCTGCGCCAGCGTCAGTTCTATCTTCTCCCGGCGCAGCTGCGCCTGCGTCTCTTCATCCAGCCGCCCGTCGGTTATCACTTCCGTCAACGCCTGTAACGGCGTCACGCAAAACAGCGACCAGGAACCATATTTACTGCTATCGGCCAGCAGCACGCGACGGCGCGCATTAATCAGCAGATCCTGCTTCAGCCCCGCTTTCTCTTCCGTCGGCGTGGTAATCCCTTTCTCCAGGCTCCAGGAGTTGCAGCTGACGAAGGCGATATCGGGATGGATAGTGCGTAGCAGACGGCGCCCGTGTTCGCCGATGCAGGACTGGCTGGAATCATCGATGCGTCCGCCGATAATCGTCACTTCAATCTGGCGAAAACCAGAGAGGAACAGCGCAATATGCAGATCGGCAGTGATCACGCGCAGCGGCAGATGGGTTAGCTGGCGCGCCAGCTCCAACATCGTGGTGCCGGCGTCCAACACTACCGCGTCTCCGGCCTTTACCAGCTTCGCGGCTTCGTGGGCGATCGCCTGCTTCTCCGCCAGATTGCGTTGGATCTTTTCTGAGGTGGTAGGCTGTTCAGGAATAAAACGGTTCAGCGTCACGCCGCCATGCGTCCGGCTGATAACGCCTTCCTTATCCAGCTTGATCAGATCGCGGCGAATAGTGGCGGGCGAGGCGGAAATGGCCGTCACCAGTTGATCAACAGTAACCAGATTATGGCCTTTCAAATAATCCATAATCTGGTCGAGGCGACTTTGTCCTTTCATCTTTCCCTATGCAAGTTGCATCGCAAGTTGAATCGAGATCGCCATGCTCTCAGACTTCGCTTTACCTGTCCAGGCAATATCAAATGCGGTGCCGTGGTCCGCCGAGGTACGGATAAACGGTAGTCCGGCGGTGATATTGACCCCGTCGTAAAAGCCCAACAGCTTAAGCGGAATGTGCCCCTGATCGTGGTACATCGCCACCACCATATCGTACTGGCCTTCATAACATTGCAGGTAAACCGTATCTGGCGGACAGGGGCCGTAAGCGTCAACGCCGCGCGCCTTCATCGCCTCAATAGCCGGGCCGACGATACGGATCTCCTCGTCGCCGAATAGCCCGTTTTCACCCGCGTGCGGATTCACGCCGGCAACGGCGATGCGCGGATGGCTGTAGCCGACGCGGCGTAAAAAAGTGTCCGCCATACCGATCACCGTTTCAACGCGCGGCTGGTTCAGCGTATCGAGAAACTTGCGCAGCGCGATATGCGTGGTGACGTGAATGACCTTTAGCCGCTCCGTATAGAGCACCATGGCGTAATCTTTACTGTCGGTCAGTTTAGCCAGCAGTTCGGTATGACCAGGATAGAGATGCCCGGCGGCGTGGAGCGCCTCTTTATTCAGCGGCGCGGTGGCAATCGCCTGCACCTCGCCCGCCATCGCCAGACCGGCCGCGCGCCGTACGCAACGGTAGGCCAGGTCGCCCGCCTGCGCCTGGACATTGCCCGGCGTCAGCGTCGCCGGATCCGCCAGCGGTTCGTCCAACACGTTGATCGTGCCCGGCGCAAAGCGCGCATGGGAAACGGCGCCAATCTCGCGCAACTCAACCTGAGGAAGGTTACCCTGCGCCATGATGCGCCTGAATGTTTCCAGGCACCCCACCACAACCGCTGGCGCGCCGTTTAGCTCTCCTTCAGAAAGCGCTTTAATAATGATTTCCGGGCCGATACCGGCGGGATCACCCATGGTTACGGCAATGGTCTTAGTGGTCACGGTACATCTCCTCAATAAACGAAAGCGCGTCACAGAGCGCACTCTCAGAACCAAAACCGCCGGCTTTGGTAATCACCGGCAAATCATCAAGCTCGCTGTTGATAAAACGGCCGCATGGAATACAGGGCGCCACCTCCTGCTGAATACGGTAGCCCTGCGCATTCAGCGCCTGCGCCACCGCAATGGCGATATCGCCGCCGGTAAGAAACAGGCCGCCAATGCGCGCGCGTTCCATAATCGCCAGCGTCAGCTCGCCGAGCAGTTGGCTCAGCCGCTCGCCCAGCTCCGCGCGACCGCAGTGAAACTGTTGGCACAGCGCATCGATCTGATGACGATCGTTCATGCTGCGGCTGGTACGTAAAATGCAGTGTTGTCCGGCAGCGATCAGCGCGCTCGCCTGTTGCGCCAGCCGGTCGATATCGCGCCGGTCATGGTTCAGCAGCAACGCCGCATCCACCTCCACCGCCTGCGCGCGCCGGTTGCGGATCGCCAGCTCAACCTGACGCCTCGTCGCCTCGCTCATCGAACCGGCGATTGCCAGCACGGGCAGGCTCTGCCGCGCAGCAACGCAGGCGCTGGCGGGCAGCGCGGCGGCCAGCCCGGCGGCGCCCACCAGTAGCGGCGGTTCCTCCAGCGCCAACGCCGCGTCCGTGATCAGCGCCAGATCCCGTTCGGTAATCGCGTCGGCCACCACCACGGCGGCGGGCGCCTGCCGCTGGCAATGACGCAACAGTGCCGACAGCTCGCCGCTGCGCACCGTTGAGAGCGTCACCTCTGTTACCGGCAGGCGGCTCTGCTGTGCCAGGATTTCTTTAATACGCGAGGCGACAATCGGCGTGCGCGGATCGCTGGCAAATTCGGTTTGCGCCAGCGGCGTCTGATGCACCAGACACTCGCCGTTCAGGGTGGTGCGCCCTGCGCCAGGGATCGCGGCGGCGACCAGCGCCAGCCGTTTTCCGCTGGCCCGCAGCGCCGCCTCAATCTCTGCGCCGATATTGCCGCGAAAGGTGGAGTCGATTTTCTTGTAGATCAGCAGATCCGCCTGACGCCACGGCGTCAGCGCTTCCGTGACCGCCTGCGCCGCCGTGGCCGCATCAAAGGCGCGGCTTTCGGTATTGATCACCAGTACGTCAGCATGGCGCGACGGTTTCTGTCGCGCAGAGAGCATCACTTCGGTGTGCGCCCCCTTCTTCGCCAGCTGAACGCCGGTGTCGTTGGCGCCGGTAAAGTCATCAGCAATGACGACCATTTTCATAGCCACTCCTTTCTACTGCATTGGCTTTCGCCTCTGCGCCCGCCAGGCCTGCTTTCTTATCAAGAGGCCATGATTAACCAAAACCGTAACATGATTATATTCAATCACGATTGATTAAATGGGAGCAACCTCAAATTAATCGAAAGCGATATACCCTATAAAATTGGGCAGCCATGCAATGCTTGTATTTAAAGATGACGAAATACAATCAACTGCTTCAGCGATTCCGGCGTGACAAGGAGAAAAGGCAGACCTCATGAACATCAACAGCACCCTTATCAGCGGCTTTCAGGCGCTTAACGATATCGGCTATCTGATCCAGAACCGGCGTAACCTGCTGCTGGTGACCGATAAAAACATCATCGCCATTCCTGCGGTCGCGGCGCTGATCGAAAGGTTACGCCGCCAGACGGAGCGGCTGACGATTCTGGACGGCGTGCCGCCTGAGCCGAGTCAGCACGACGTCAGCGCCCTGCTGAGCGGTATTGAAGACAGGCGGATTGATATGGTGATCGGCGTCGGCGGCGGCAGCGTATTGGATGTGGCAAAGCTGCTGTCAGTGCTTTGCTGTCCTGACGCGCCGACGCTGGAAGCGCTGCTGGCGGGCGTGAAGCCTGAAGCGCGCCTGACATCGCTGCTGATCCCCACCACCGCCGGCACTGGTTCCGAGGCGACGCCCAACGCGATTCTGGCGATCCCGGAACAGGAGACCAAGGTCGGCATTATTTCGCCAGTGATGTTGCCCGATTACGTGGCGCTGGCGCCGGAACTGACCACCAGCATGCCGCCGCACATTGCCTCCTCTACCGGCATCGATGCGCTGTGTCACCTGATTGAATGCTTTACCGCCACGGTCGCCAATCCGGTCAGCGACAACTATGCGCTCATCGGCATGAAAAAGCTGTTCGCCAGCCTGGAAACCAGCGTCGCCGAGCCGCACAACCTGCAGGCGCGCCTCGATATGCTTTGGGCCTCCTGGTACGGCGGCGCCGCCATCGCCCACGCCGGCACGCATCTGGTGCATGCCCTTTCCTATCCATTAGGCGGCAAATATCACCTGCCGCACGGTGTGGCGAACGCCATCCTGCTGGCGCCCTGCATGCGCGTAATCCGCCCCGCTGCGGTCACGAAGTTCGCGCAAGTATGGGATCTGGTGCCCGGCGCAGACGCCACGCTGAGCGATGAAGAGAAATCCCACGCGCTGGTGGACTATTTCAGGCGCTGGTACAGCGCCTGAAACTGCCCGCCAGCCTGGAAGCACTGGGCATTGGCGCCGATCAGTTGCCAGCGTTGGTCAACTCGGCGCTGGAGGTGCAGCGCCTGATCAAGAACGTTCCGACCGCGGTTAACACCGATCTGGTGCGGGGTGTCTACCTGACCCTGTTTCCGTCATCCACGCAGAGGTAACCATGAAACAGAACATTACGGGCGTCCTGACCGCCGTCGTCACCACTTTTGACGCGCAGGGCGCGTTTCACCCTGCCGCCCAGCGTCAGCAGGTGCGCCGTCAGCTGTCGGCGGGCAACGGCATTTTTTGCGGCGGCACCAACGGCGAATTTTTCGTGCTGAACGAGCGGGAGAAGCTGGCGGTAACGGAAACCTGCGTTGATGAGGTGGCCGGCCGTGCGCCGGTGGTGGCGCACATTGGCGAAATCTCGACGCGTGAGACTATTCGCCTCGGCAGACAGGTGGCGCGGCTCGGTGTGGATGCGGTCTCGGCGATTACGCCCTGGTTTGTGCCGCTGAAGCAGGAAGAGCTGATCGCCCATTATCGTCAGGTAGCGGACGCGCTGGAGACGCCGCTGTTTCTCTATAACATTCCGGCGCGCACCGGCAATACGTTGCAACCGGAGACGGTGCGCGCGCTGGCGGCGCATCCGAACATCATCGGCATCAAAGACAGCGCCGGCAGTTACGACAGCCTGAGCGGATTTCTTCAGGCCACGCAGGGTGTGGAAAATTTCAACGTGCTGAACGGCCCCGATTCGTTGATTCATCAGGGCTTTGTCGACGGCTGCTCCGCCTGCATCTCCGGCCTGGCGAACGTCGCGCCGCAGGCGATCAATGACATCTGGCGTCATTTCCAGGCGGGTGATTTGGAGACGTCCCGACAGGCGCAGGAGAACGTGACCGGCCTGCGTACCGATCTTTACAACGTCGCCTTTTCCCCGGCCGCGGTGAAAAAAGCGCTGGCGCTAATGGGACAAGACGTTGGCGAGAGCCGCTACGCGGTGCGATTCAGCGCCGACGAGGAACAGCGCATCCGCCAGATTGTGAATCAGTATCTGCAATAACAAAAAACATAACGTCCACATGATTACGTGAAGGGGCTGCCCGGCCCCAGGGTTCATTACGTCTGAGAGAGGCCATAATGAAAGAATTTGCTGCTGTCGATACGCTGATCATTATCGGTATCGTGATTGCGTATATCTTATTTACCACCTGGCTCACCTGGCGGCTGCGCAGTAAAAGCGCCGGCGATTTTATGGAAGGCTCGCGCGCCATGCCGGCGTTTATTGTCGGCGTGATGCTAATGTCGGAATATATCGGCGCGAAGTCGACTATCGGCACCGCGCAGGCCGCCTTTGAAGATGGCTTCGCCGCCTCCTGGTCAGTGATTGGCGCGGCGATCGGCTTTCCGCTGTTCGGCCTGCTGCTGGTGAAGCGCATCTATAATACCGGCAAAATCACCATCTCCGGGGCGATCGCCGAAAAGTACGGCACCTCGACGAAGAACATTATCTCGTTGATCATGATCTACGCCCTGCTGCTGGTGAACGTCGGCAACTACGTCAGCGGCGCGGCGGCGATCTCTACGGTGCTGAAGGTGAATCTGCCGGTGGCCGCCTTTATTACCGCCATCGTCAGCACCTTCTACTTTGCCTTCGGCGGTATGAAAGGGATGGCCTGGGTGACGCTGCTGCACAGCGCGATAAAATACTTCGGCATACTGGTGATCCTCGGCGTAGCGCTGCATATGACCGGCGGCATTTCACCGATGGTAGAGAAGATGCCCGATTTCTACTGGACCTGGGACGGCCACGTCGGCGCCAGCACTATTTTCGCCTGGCTGATCGGCACTATCGGCTCCATTTTCTGCACTCAGTTTGTGATCCAGGCGATCTCCTCGACAAAAAATGCCGCCTCAGCGAAGCGCGCCACCTGGGTGGCTTTCTTTTTCTGTCTGCCTATCGCCATCGCTATCGCCATTATCGGCGTCGCAGCGAAATATCTGCATCCCGATATCAACAGCCTCTACGCGCTGCCAGTGTTTTTGCAGGATATGAGTCCGTGGCTGGCGGGCCTGGTCACCACCTCGCTGGTGGCGTCGATTTTCGTCAGCGTCAGCACCGTGGCGCTGGCGATCGCTTCCCTGATCGTCAAAGACTTCTATGTGCCGATGCGCAACCCGACGCCGGAGCGCGAATTCAAAATGACGCGCTGGCTGTCGCTGGCGATCGGCTTCCTGCCGCTGCTGTTCGTCCTGTTCGTGCCGGAAGTGCTCAAGCTCTCTTTCTTTACTCGCGCCATACGCCTGTCGATCTCGGTAGTGGCGATGATGGCCTTTTACCTGCCTTTTTTCAAAAGCGCGCGCGGCGCCAACGCCGGTCTGATCGGCGCCTGCGTGGTTACCTCGGTCTGGTATCTGCTGGGCGATCCGTTTGGCATCAACAATATGTATATCGCCCTGATTACCCCGGCGGTGATTATGGCGCTGGATCACCTGATCCCGCAGAAGCAGCCGGTGGCGAAAACCAAACAAAATATGCAAAAGAGTGGAGCCTGATATGACGCAAGCAACCCCAACCCTTCCCTTTGACGGCCAGCTTAACGAAGCGGCGGACGATCCGCAGCGGCTGACGGCGATGCTGCCTTCACCCTGCCCGCAAAACCATGCGGCGAACCTGCTGCCGCTGCCGAACGGCGACCTGATGTGCGTCTGGTTCGGCGGCACTCAGGAGGGGATCGCCGATATCTCTGTTTACTGCTCGCGTCTGAACTGCGGCAGCGACCGTTGGAGCGCGCCGCAGAAGCTTTCAGACGATCCGGGCCGCTCCGAGCAGAACCCGGTGCTGTTTCTCGCACCCGATAATGTGCTGTGGCTGCTCTGGACCGCGCAGAAATCCGGCAATCAGGATACGGCGATCGTGCGCTGTCGCCAGTCGCAGGATATGGGCTACAGCTGGGGCGAAATCCAGACGCTGCTGGAGGAGCCAGGCACCTTTATCCGCCAGCCGATCGTCGTGCTGCCGGACGGCGCGTGGCTGCTGCCCGTGTTCTATTGCCGCACGCGACCAGGCGAAAAATGGGTAGGCGACCATGACGTTAGCGCGGTGAAGATTTCGCGCGATAACGGGCGCAGCTGGCGCGATGTGGCGGTGCCGGAAAGCACCGGCTGCGTGCATATGAATATCGTAGTGTTGCAGGATGGTTCGCTGCTGGCGCTGTTCCGCAGCCGCTGGGCCGACTATATCTGGCAGAGCCGCTCCGTCGACGGCGGCGAAAGCTGGAGCGCGCCGCAGCCCACCGAGCTGCCGAACAACAATTCGTCCATTCAGGTGACGACGCTCGCCAACGGCGATCTGGCGCTGGTGTTTAACAATATGAGCGCGGAAGGCGCCAGCGAACGCCGCACCTCGCTGTATGACGAAATTGAAGATGAAGAAGGTAGCGATGCGCTATCGGTCGCGGCGCAGCCGCACGGCGGACGCAGCGCCTTTTGGGGCGCGCCGCGTGCGCCGATGACGCTGGCGATCTCGCGGGATGGCGGCCGGAGCTGGCCGTGGCGGCGCAATCTGGAGGAAGGCGACGGCTACTGCATGACCAATAACTCGCAGCAACGCCTGAACCGAGAGCTCTCCTATCCCAGTATTAAACAGGGGCCGGACGGTAAGCTGCATATCGCCTGGACCTGGCATCGTCAGACGATTAAGTATGCGCGCGTGGATGAAAGCTGGGTGACCGGCTAACGACGAAAGCAAGGAGAGAGAATGATAACGGGCAATTTGCAATACCTTGCGCTGGCGACGCTGCCAGAAGAACTTTACGCCCTGCTGGCGCGACCAGAATGTTCGCTGGCGGCGCTACAGTCAGCGCCCGACGGACGCTGGCAACCGGAAGGCGCAGGCTGGTTTTGCACTATCGGCGTCAACCACACCGCGCCTGCGGTTACTCGTCACACCGAATATCACCGCCGCTGGCTCGATATTCAGGTGGTGCTGGCCGGTGAGGAGATCATTCGCTACGACGTCTCCGACGCGCGGGAAATGCCGGCGGAAGAGCGCAAACCCGACCTCTGGATCGTGGCACAACCGCAGCTGCGTCAACAGCTGTATCTGCAAGCGGGCGATTTCGCCATATTCGCGCCCGGCGAAGCGCATCAGGCATTGTGCGCGGTAGACGACCGACCGGCGCAGGTGCGCAAGGCGGTATTTAAAGTGCCGGTTGAGATGCTGCGGAGGGCGCCGTGAGCCGCCATGCGCTGGTCACTGGCGCCAGCTCCGGCATTGGTCGCGCCATTGTCGAGCGTCTGCTGCGCGAAGGCTGGCAGGTGACCGGACTCAGCCGCTCGGCCAGCGGCGAGGCGCACCACGCGCTGCATCATTTGGCCGTCGACCTGTCTGACGAGCGGGCGTTAAAAACCGCGCTGGCGACGCTGCCGGCACCTGACGCCTTTATTCACGCAGCCGGAATGATGCAGGCGGCGCCGCTGGGGGCACTGGAAGGAGAAATCAGCCAGCGGCTGTGGCGTCTGCATGTCTACGCGGCGGAACTTATCGCCAACGCGCTGTTGAATCGTCTGCCTGACGACGGACGCATTATCCTGATCGGCAGCCGTACCTCGCGCGGCGCGGCGGGCCGCAGCCAGTATGTCAGCACCAAGGCGGCGCTGGTGGGCATGGCGCGCAGCTGGGCGGCGGAGCTGGCGCCGCGCGGCATTACCGTTAATGTGGTGGCGCCCGGCGCGACGGCGACACCGATGCTGGATGGCCCCGGCCGCGCCAGCTCGCCGCCAAAGCTGCCGCCGATTGGCCGCTATATTCAGCCGGATGAAGTGGCGGCGCTGACGAGCTTTTTGCTCTCTCCCGCCGCCGCCGCCATTACCGGTCAGGAGATCGCCATATGCGGCGGCGCCTCGCTCAACTGATTCAGCAGCGCTAAAGCAAAAAGGCCCGCATCATAATGATGCGGGCCTTCAAATTTCTCATTGCTTTTTTACCTTGTCAGACCTTTTCGCCACTGGCTACCCTGTTGCGGCTGCATGGGCGGGCTTGTTTCAGCGGCCCTGCATAAATGCGCGGTAGGCGGCGATTACCGCCAGAAAGTCTTCCATGCCGCAGAACGAGAGGCTCTCTTCATCGTAGTAGCTCATGCCCTCCTCCAGCTCATCCGTATCGAAAGCGAGCTGGTTAGCACGGATCATCACATCCTCGCCGTTGAGTGAAAGCGTATATTCATGGCCCTGACGCTGCCATTCGCGCTCGCTGCCTTTAACCTGCTCCATCGCCGCTTCGACTTCATCCAGCAACGCCATGTCGCCTTTGACCTCTTCATTGAACCAGTGGCCGACCGCCTCGTGGCCCATGCTCATACGCACCTTCACCTGGCCAGTGACGTCGCGCAAAAATTCATACTCCATTGTTCTACCCTCAATATCAGCAGCTAAGGCGTTAATAGCGCGCATTATTGCAGTCTGATGCCTGAAACACAGCGTGAAAATTGAGAAACGTCGCATTTTTGCCGCGAATATACATTATGTCCTCAAATTTATTTATATTGTTCCAGATTGATTATTTTCCTCACTTCAATAAAAACATACGGATATGTTAATGAAAAGAAGACTATATCGATGCTGCTGGGGCAGCGCTTTTTTAAGTTTAGCGGCACAGGCAGGCGTTATGCGCCACGACATTAACGTTCAGGACTACCGCGACTTCGCTGAAAACCAGGGAAAATATAAGGCAGGAGCAGTAAACGTGCCGCTTTATCGCCGGGACGGCTCACTGGACAGCCAGCTTAATTTCCCGCTCCCTGACTTTAGCATGGTAGCCAGTCAGGGCTACGCCACATTAATCCATCCCTCTTATATTGCTGGCGTGCGTCACAACGGCGGCTATAAAACTATCAATTTTGGCAACGGCGCCCAATATGCCGCAACTTATACCTTAATCAACCGCAACGACCATGCCAGCATCGATTTTCATGCTCCGCGTTTAAATAAGGTCGTGACAGATGCCGCGCCCGTGGCATCCATTGATAAAGACAGCATCGTTGCCGGTGGCAGCGAGCGCTTTCCCTGGCTGGCGCGCGTCGGCACGGGCAGGCAATATCAGATTAATGAAGATCAGAAAGAAATGACGCAACTCAGTGCAGCCTATAAGTGGAAAAGCGGCGGTCTGATAAAATATGAGGACATCACGCTTGATTCAAGGCTGCGTTGGATAAACCGTGCGCAAACCCCCTTTTCCTCTGCCGGACAGGCAGGTGATAGCGGCAGCCCGATTTTTGTCTATGATACGAACGACAGTAGCTGGAAGTTGGTAAGCGTTGCGGTCGCCATTTCCGGCAATCCGGTGAATTACGCCCAGCAAACCAATGGCAGCTTTATTCAGCATGACTTTATTGACGCCATTCGTGCTAACAATACCGATCCCGACGTTACCGACAAGCAGGCCAACGGCGATATTCACTGGCGCCAGGAGATACTCGCTCAGGGCGGGCAGCAGTGGCAGTGGCACGGTCTGGAAGCCAGCTTTAACAGCCTGGCGCCTTCACAGGCCAGCAACGAAGCGCTGGACGCCACCAGGGATCTGCGCTTTAACGGTGAAGGCGGCACTATCCTCCTGGATCAGGCGGTTAATATGGGCGCTGGCAAGCTACAATTTTCCGCTGACTATAAAGTAGCCAGCGCCGCCAATATTAATGCCACTTGGGTTGGCGGCGGAATCGAAGTCGATAAAGCGAAAACGGTACTCTGGCAGGTTAACGGCCTGAAAGGCGATGCTTTACATAAAGTCGGCGCAGGGACCCTGCATGTCAACGCAAGCGGCATTAATGCTGGTTCATTGAACGTGGGTGATGGCACCGTTATTCTCGATCAACAGGCGGATAGCGCGGGCAATAAAGAGGCATTTTCCAGCATAACGCTGGTAAGCGGTCGCCCTACCGTGGTGTTAAACAGTGCCGATCAGATAAAAAGCAGCAATATCCAATTTGGTTATCGTGGCGGCACGCTAGATCTCAACGGCAACTCGCTAAGCTTTAGCGATATCAAACATAACGATGATGGCGCACGCATTGTTAATCATCACGCGAGCCAGCAGGCGACGGTCACGCTCAACAGCAGTAAATACGCTTTTTTGGGGAAATTTGGCGATAAGGCCAGCGCCGACAGGCTTAATCTTATCTTTCAGCCAGACAATAATTTAACCGTCAGGCAGTTGGCGGGCGGCGCTGAGGTAAATCAGCTGGCGGTCAACGCCGGTGAGCTGTCGCTTACCGGTCAGCGTGTGTACCATGCCGGTAAGGTTTACTATAGCAACGACTGGGATGAGAAATATTATTCCGCCAACACGCTAACGGTAGCGCCTGATGCGGCGCTGACGCTCGGGGAGCACGGCAATCTGACCACCGCCGCTACCCTGACGGGCAACGCCAGGCTTAATCTTTACGCCAGATCGGCTCTTGACGGCAGCGTGATGCTGACCGACAGCGATAGCGTGCTGTACGCCGATATCAGACAACGCGCCAGCACCGCAGGCGAACTCGCTTCGCGTATTGATGCCAGTATCAGCGGAAAAGGCTGGCTGGAGAAACAGGGCGAAGGACGCCTGACGCTGAATGGCGAAGTAACAGCCGAAGGTGGTATCGCGTTGAATCAGGGCGAGCTGGTGGTGAATAATCACATCACCTCGCCGCTCAACATGGCGGAAAATACGCTGCTGGCCGGTAAAGGCACATTGGACGCGGTCATCATGGCGAGCGGCGCAACACTGTTTCCCGGCAGAGCGCAGCCGGAGGATAAGATCGGCACAACGCTGCGCATTAAAAACCTTACCAGCAGCAGCGCTAATACGCTGGCGCTCAATACCCGCTTCAGCGATGGCGTGACCGATCGCCTGCTAATCGACGGTGATCTGCAAAGCGCAAACGATCAAGCGATAATGGTCAGCGTCAACCCGCAGGGCATCTGGAGCGACAGCGATCTTAACCATAACGGTATCGCTGATAACCATGAAGGCATTTCACTGATTCAGGTAGGCGGTAAAGCCAGCGCCGACAGCTTTAAGCTCGCGGGCAGCTACGTAGCGCGTGGCGCCTGGGCGTGGGGCCTGTATGCCTTTGCGCCTGGCAAAGCAAGCGCGGAACAGCGTCTGCTTGACGGTGCTGGCGATCGTTTCTGGGATTATCGTCTGCAAAATATCATGCTGAGCGAGGACGGTAACGCCATTCCCGCCCCGCCAGAGCCGCAGCCAGAACCACCACCACAGCCGCAGCCAGAACCAACGCCAGAGCCGCAGCCAGAACCAACACCGCAGCCGCAGCCAGAACCGTCGCCAGAGCCGCAGCCAGAACCAACACCACAGCCGCAGCCAGAACCAACGCCACAGCCGCAGCCAGAACCAACGCCGCAGCCGCAGCCAGAACCGGCGCCAGAGACGCAGCCAACGCCGGTCCCCGACAAGGTAGTACGACCTGCGGTGATCCCGCAGGTGCCCGCCTACATTTCCCTGCCGACAGCCTTTCTCAGCTTTGAGAAGAACTTACTTTCGCTATTTAAAGCGCAGGCACGCGATGACTCCTCCTTTTTTGCTTTCTGCTACAAAGGCAGCGATCGTTATCATACGCGCGAAAATTTCCAACGCTACGGCTACAACTTCCATAGCCAGTATCACGGCTGGATGCTGGGCACACAGCGCACGCTACTGGATCGAGAGCAACAACGCGCCAACCTTAGCGTTGGCGTCGCCTGGGGCAAACTCTCCATGGTGCCGCAGGCGCGTGACGGCGTCAGCAACAGCCAGTTCGATACCCTGAGCTTATTTTCGCAGCTGACGTGGCAGCATGACAGCGGCCTGACGTTATCGGCGCCGTTCGGCTATACGCACTTTCGCGGTAAAGTGAATACCGATATGCGCGGGCGGGTCGCCAGCCCAACGGCCTCCAGCTGGCATCTGGGTCTCGATGCGGAAAAAACCTGGCAGCTCGGCAATCATCGCGTAGGCCCGGTTGCCGGTCTGCTGTATCAGCATCTACAAATCAACAGCCTGCGCGATAGCGATAACGCTAACGTCTCCTGGCAGATGCAGCGCACTCCGCTCTATTCGCTGGGCGCCGCCTGGCGCTATCAATGCGAGCGTTGCCCAACGCAGCAGGCTAGTCTGGGCGGCTCGCTGCGCTACGTCCATCGCTCTTCGCACACGAATAAAACGCGGGTGGGCGACAGCACAAATCACGCGACCTTCAACTCCGGCAAGGGCGGTAATGGTATTCAGCTAGCGGCGGATATGGCGTTAAATGTCGCGGACAACGTTAAGCTAACCGGCCAGCTCCAGCATCAACGCAAAACGGAAAAAGAAGGCATCAACGACTGGGGAATTACCGGAGGCATAAAGGTAACTTTCTGATAACCCTTAAACAGCAGGCGTAAAAAAGGGCGGTTATTACCGCCCTTTTGTTTTTCGTGCTGCGTTATCAGACTGCCGTCTGGAAAATCACGTCTTTCGCTTTTTCGGTGTACTGATCCAAACGATCGAAGTTCAGGTAACGGTAGGTATCGACCGCCGTCTTATCCACCTGCGACATGAACTGCTGGTACTCGTCCGGCGTCGGCAGGCGACCCAGCAGAGAAGCGACGGCCGCCAGCTCCGCCGAAGCCAGGTAGACATTAGCGCCGGTACCCAGACGGTTCGGGAAGTTACGCGTCGAGGTCGAGACTACGGTCGCGCCGTCCGCCACACGCGCCTGGTTGCCCATGCAGAGCGAACAGCCAGGGATCTCGATACGCGCACCGCTCTTGCCGAAGACGCTGTAGTAGCCCTCTTCCGTCAGCTGCGCCGCATCCATTTTGGTCGGCGGCGCAACCCACAGACGGGTCGGCAGCTGGCCTTTATGGCTGTCCAGCAGTTTACCCGCCGCGCGGAAGTGACCGATGTTGGTCATACAGGAACCGATAAAGACCTCATCGATCTTCTCGTTCTGCACGTCGGAGAGCAGGCGCGCGTCATCAGGATCGTTTGGCGCACAGAGAATCGGCTCGTTGATCTCCGCCAGATCGATCTCGATCACCGCTGCGTACTCGGCGTCGGCGTCCGCTTCCAGCAGCTGCGGATCGGCCAGCCATTTTTCCATGCCCTGAATACGACGCTCCAGCGTACGACGATCGCCGTAGCCCTCCGCAATCATCCATTTCAGCAGGACGATGTTGGAGTTCAGGTATTCGATAATCGGCTCTTTATCCAGCTTGATGGTACAGCCAGCGGCGGAACGCTCGGCAGAGGCGTCGGAAAGCTCAAACGCCTGCTCGACTTTCAGCTCCGGCAGACCTTCGATCTCCAGAATGCGGCCGGAGAAGATATTTTTCTTGCCCTTCTTCTCAACGGTCAGCAGGCCCTGCCTGATGGCGTACAGCGGGATCGCGTGCACCAGATCGCGCAGGGTGATGCCCGGCTGCATTTTGCCTTTGAAGCGCACCAGTACCGATTCCGGCATATCCAGCGGCATGACGCCGGTCGCGGCGGCGAACGCCACCAGGCCGGAGCCCGCCGGGAAAGAGATGCCGATCGGGAAACGGGTGTGCGAATCGCCGCCGGTGCCGACGGTATCCGGCAGCAGCATACGGTTCAGCCAGCTGTGGATAATGCCGTCGCCCGGACGCAGCGAGACGCCGCCGCGGTTCATAATAAAGTCAGGCAGCGTGTGGTGCGTCTGCACGTCGACCGGCTTCGGATAGGCGGCGGTATGACAGAACGACTGCATCACCAGATCGGCCGAGAAACCAAGGCAGGCGAGATCTTTCAGCTCATCGCGCGTCATCGGGCCGGTGGTATCCTGCGAACCGACGGAGGTCATCTTCGGCTCGCAATACTGACCCGGACGGATGCCGTCGACACCGCAGGCGCGGCCAACCATTTTCTGCGCCAGCGAGAAGCCGCGCGTGCTTTGCGCCACATCTTTCGCCTGACGGAATACGTCGCTGTGCGGCAGGCCCAGCGACTCACGCGCCTTGGTGGTCAAGCCGCGCCCGATAATCAGCGGAATACGGCCGCCGGCGCGCACTTCATCCAGCAGCACGTCGGTTTTCAGGCTGAATTCAGCCAGCAGCTCGCCGGTTTCGTGGTTGCGCACTTCGCCTTTGTACGGATAAATGTCGATGACATCGCCCATATTCAGGTTGTTGACGTCCACTTCGATCGGCAGCGCGCCGGCATCTTCCATAGTGTTGAAGAAGATTGGCGCGATTTTGCCGCCCAGCACCACGCCGCCGCCTTTTTTGTTCGGCACGTACGGGATGTCGTCGCCCATAAACCACAGCACCGAGTTGGTGGCGGATTTACGCGAGGAGCCGGTACCGACTACATCGCCGACGTAAGCCAGCGGATAGCCTTTCGCCTGCAGCGCTTCGATCTGTTTGATCGGGCCTACGTTGCCCGGCTCGTTCGGCTCAATGCCTTCACGGGCGTTTTTCAGCATTGCCAGCGCATGCAGCGGGATATCAGGACGCGACCAGGCATCCGGCGCCGGAGAAAGATCGTCGGTGTTGGTTTCGCCGGTGACTTTGAACACGGTGACGGTGATTTTTTCCGCCAGCTCAGGACGGTTCAGATACCATTCGGCGTTCGCCCAGGACTGCATCACCTGCTGCGCATGCGGGTTGCCCGCTTTCGCTTTCTCTTCCACATCGTAGAAGTTATCGAACATCAGCAGCGTGTTGGACAGCGCTTTCGCGGCAATCGGCGCCAGCTTTTCATTATCCAGCGCTTCAATCAGCGGATGGATGTTGTAGCCGCCCTGCATGGTGCCAAGCAATTCGATCGCTTTTTCAGGTGTTACCAGAGGAGAGGTCGTTTCGCCTTTGGCGATGGCAGCCAGGAAGCTGGCTTTGACATAGGCCGCTTCATCAACACCCGGCGGCACACGATTAATTAACAGATCGGACAGGAATTCTTCTTCACCCGCCGGAGGGTTCTTCAGCAGTTCAACCAGCGCGGCCATTTGGGATGCATCTAAAGGTTTAGGAACAATTCCCTGGGCTGCACGCTCGGCAACGTGCTTACGGTATTCATCTAGCACGACGTTCTCCTCGCTCTCATTGTATAGGGCTTTCCGGCCACCTTTTTTCACGGCGATCTGTTGGATGCTTATGTAGGGTAAGGTGCCCGGTTTCGCGTCCGCCAGCATAGCAGGATTTGCTGCTGTTGTTAATGCGTTTACAAAAAAGCAACATTATTTATCAAAGCCGTTTCCCCGGCGAAACGCCTGCCGCAGCGCTTTTTCAACTTTTTAACGATAAAATTAATTTATGGCTGAGGCGTTTTTGTTAAGGAAAAAATGTCTTTCCCGTTGAGGAGCGGTTAAGGCTGCGAATTTACCCAGCGTCTGAATCTTTTTATACTTAGCGCCGTTTATTAGCAGGAGCCCTTTTTTGCTTACTTATTCGATCTAACAGGCAAGCCAGCCGCTTGCCGCCAGGCAGGCAGCGAGCTTTCGGTTCGTCTGCGTTTTAACCCCCTGAGAGATGAACCTGATGTTAATGTATCGCCGCGCACTTTTTCCCCCAGGCCATAAGCGGCCTCTTTTCGCCATTACGGATTAACGTAACGGCTCGCCTTACGCTGACTCTTACAGCGCTGAATCTGTTATCGCCTTACGGCGGTTAAGGAGACGTCATGGACGAACCCCCTTGTATGCAACGTAAAACGCGTTGCACAGGAGCTGAGTAACCTACTCCCTTTCTCTGCAACGCCATCTCATATTTTGCCGCGATCTCATTTTGAGCGGGATCGGGGTGCGTATCATTTGGAGTAACTGAGATGACTCAGACCATCAATCTGGCGGCGCGTCAGCGCGCTGCTGCGGCTCAACGACGCCTGCCGATCGGCGATGAAGCTGGCGTTCTTGCTGAAACCACGCTGCTGCGTTTACAGAGCAGCGAGCGCGGATTAACCCATAAACAGGTTCTTGAGCGCCAGGCGCGCTACGGCGCCAACGAGGTCGCCAATGAACAGGCGCCTCATCCGCTTTGGCAGTTGCTGACAGCATTTAACAACCCCTTTATTTATGTGCTGCTGGGGCTGACCTTCATTAGCTTTTTCACCGATTACTGGCTGCCGCTGCGTCAGGGTGAGGAGACCGATCTGACCGGCATCACCATTATGTTGACCATGGTGCTGCTTAGCGCCCTGCTGCGCTTCTGGCAGGAGTTCCGCAATAATAAAGCGGCGGATGCGCTGCGCGCGCTGATGACTACCCGCGTCAGCGTGCTGCGTCGAAAAGATAACGGCGTATCCCCGCAAATTGTCGAGGTGCCGCAGCGGGATCTGGTGCCGGGCGATATTATTCTGCTCGCGGCAGGCGATCTGATTCCGGCGGATATTAAGCTCATGGCCGCGCGCGACCTGCTGGTGAGCCAGTCCGCCCTTTCCGGTGAAGCGCTGCCGGTAGAAAAATCGTGTCGGCTGACGCCTGTAAATGCCGTACAGCCGCTGAGTGAAAGCGCATTGTTTAAGGCCGCTTCCGTGTGCCTGATGGGCACGCATGTCGCCAGCGGCGCCGCTACGGCGGTGGTGGTCGCTACCGGCAGCCGCACCTGGTTTGGCTCTCTGGCGCGTAAACTGGTCGGCGAGCGCGCGCCTACCGCCTTCGATCGCGGCGTTAACAGCGTAAGTTGGCTGCTGATCCGTTTTATGGCGCTGATGGTGCCGGTTGTGCTGCTGCTGAACGGCTTTACCAAAGGCGACTGGCTTGACGCCACGTTTTTCGCGCTGGCGGTTGCGGTCGGACTCACGCCGGAAATGCTGCCGATGATCGTCAGCACCAACCTGGCGAAAGGCGCCATGGCGATGGCGCGCCGTAAAGTGGTGGTGAAGCGCCTGGAGGCGATTCAAAATCTCGGCGCCATGGATCTGCTTTGCACCGATAAAACCGGGACGCTGACCGAAGACCAAATTGTGCTGGATCGGCATATTGATCTACAGGGCAACAGCGATCATCAGGTGCTGACGCTGGCCTGGCTGAACAGCCGCCATCAGAGCAGCCATAAAAACCTGATGGATCGCGCGGTGCTGGCGTTTACGCGCCATCGTCATGATTTACCCCAGCACTGGCGTAAAATTGATGAGCTGCCGTTTGATTTTGAGCGCCGCCGTTTGTCGGTAATGGTTGCAGATGAGCAGGGCCAGCACCTTTTAATCTGCAAGGGCGCGCTGGAGGAGATGCTGGCGGTCTCCACTCACGTTTGTATCGACGGACAACGGCAGCCGCTGGATGACGCGTGGCGTAACAGGCTGCGCGATCGGGCGGCGCGTTTGAACGAAGAAGGCTACCGCGTGCTGCTGATAGGCAAGCGTGAAACCGGCGCCACCGGGTGGTATCAGCATTTAACCGCTGAGGACGAGTGCGATTTAACGTTGTACGGCATGCTTACTTTCCTCGACCCGGCAAAAGAGAGCGCGGCAGCAGCGATTCAGGCGCTACAGGAAAAAGGCGTGGCGATTAAGGTGCTGACCGGCGACAGCGCCGCGATCAGCATTAAAATCTGCCGCGACGTCGGTCTGGAAGCAGGCGAGCCGCTGCTGGGCGAAGAGATCGACCAGCTTGATGATGCGCAGCTGGCGCTGCGGGCGACGCAGCATACGCTGTTCGCCCGTATCACGCCGGCGCAAAAGGCGCGCGTGGTCAGATTGCTGCAACAGCAGGGACATACCGTTGGCTTTCTCGGCGACGGCATTAACGACGCCGCAGCGCTGCGCGCCGCCGACGTCGGGATCTCCGTCGACGGCGCCAGCGATATTGCTCGCCAGGCCGCAGGTATTATTCTGCTGGAAAAAGCCTGCTGGTACTGGAACAGGGGGTTGTCACCGGTCGCCAGACCTTCGGCAATATCATTAAATATCTGAACATTACCGCCAGCTCGAACTTCGGCAATGTTTTTTCCGTGCTGGTCGCCAGCGCCTTTATTCCTTTTCTGCCGATGCTGGCCATTCAGCTACTGTTACAGAATTTGATTTATGATATCTCCCAACTGGCACTGCCCTGGGACCGGATGGACAAATCCTTTCTGCAACGCCCGCGTAAATGGGATGCGCGCAATATCGGACGCTTTATGCTGTGGATGGGCCCGCTGTCGTCAATTTTTGATATCACGACCTTCGCATTGATGTGGCATGTTTTCGGCGCCAACAGCATCGATCATCAGGGACTGTTTCAGTCCGGCTGGTTTATTGAAGGGCTCCTTTCCCAGACGCTGGTGGTGCATATGCTGCGTACGCGCCAGATTCCGTTTATCCAGGCGCGCGCCAGCTGGCCGATTATGCTAACAACGCTGGCGGTGGTGGTTATCGGCGTCACGCTGCCTTTCTCGCCGCTGGCCGCCACTTTTGGTTTACAGGCGCTGCCGTTAAGCTACTTCCCGTGGCTGGTCGCCACGCTGCTCGGCTATTGTCTGTTAAGCCAGGGCGTGAAAACGATTTATATGCGTCGCTATGGCGAGTGGTTCTGAGATAAAGTGTGTTCAAACCTTTTCCTGAGCGGCTTTTGTTTTTATCACGCCGTCCACGGGAAATAATCACTTTTGTCAGACTATAATTAATACCACCGCTGGCAAATATTATTCTAAAAAATAACCCCGGCCTGATATATTGTCAGGTCGGGGTTATAAACTTGGGGCTTTGCAAACGGGCACGCATTGCAACATTACGCTTTACCGCAATATTCTCTGCTGCAAAGAAAGATATTTTTGGGCCAGCCAGGCGCTCCGTTTATTTCAGGTTTTCAGGAAAGTTGGCGGGCAGTTCACTGGCCGGGCAGTTAATGATGCTATCGTCATTTTCACCCACGTCGCGGATAAAGGTCAGCGTGGCGTACTCATCGATCACTTCAGTCGGATAGGCCGGACCTGCTTCACGGTAGCTGGCCATTTCATCGAGATGTTCGTTCTGGAAGCAGACGGTTTTTTCCGGGTTATTCATTACCCAACGCGGGAAGAAGATGGTGCCATGAAACACTTTGTCGGCGAGGTTCACGCTCAGGCTGACATCGGTGCCGGTAGGCTCCGTCCAGGAAATTTTGTAAACATCGCTGGCAAGGCGCGCCAGGTAAACATGCTGATCTTTCACCCAACGGTTACCGACCAGACCGCTGTGAATGCGATAATCTACCGTTGCATTATTTTTGACGTAAATTTCATAGTTCCAACCATTATCATAAGTATAGACCAGATGTTTACCCACTAAACCGCTAATATCATGTTTATCAAAGCTCATAAAATTTACTCCTTCTGGTTAATGGGTAAAT
>NZ_JANION010000154.1:0-21472 GCF_024610815.1 Mixta sp. | reverse complement strand
CATACAATAAAGAAGCCTACGACATAACGTCATAATGCTAACCCGAGAGGCGCTGCCGTTTCGCAGCGCCTCCAGAAAATTGACCCGCTATCGCGTTACGCAGTTTAAATACGCTAACGCTGGTGAGCAGGCTTTCCGTTTGTTCCTGCAATGCCTGCGCCGCCGCGGTAGATTCCTGAGAAAGCGCGGCATTCTGCTGCGTTGCGGCGTCCATCTGCGTGACAGCCAGATTTACCTGGTCGATGCCGGTGCTTTGTTCATTGCTGGCGGCCGAAACGCTTTCCATCAACTCGCTGACCTGCTTAATGCTGGCAATGATTTTTTCCATTGTCATACCCGCGCCTTTCACCAGTTCGTTGCCAGCATCAATGCTGTTGACCGAACGGTCGATCAGGACGCGAATATCGCGCGCCGCATTGGCTGAACGCTGCGCTAGCGCCCGCACTTCAGAAGCTACCACTGCAAATCCGCGGCCTTCATTGCCTGCCCGCGCGGCTTCTACGGCTGCGTTCAGGGCAAGGATATTGGTCTGGAAGGCGATGCCGTCGATCAGGCTGATAATCTGACTGATCTCCTGCGAGAAGTGATGGATTTCGCTCATGGTGTGCACCACTTTCTCCACCACATTACCACCCTCGCTGGCCATTTTGCGCGCATCGCGCGCCAGGTTGCTGGCATCGCGGGCATGGGTCGCATTGTTTTTTACTACAGAGGTCAGTTCCTCCATCGAGGCTGCCGTTTCCTCCAGCGCGCTGGCCTGCGCTTCGTTTCGTGAGGAGAGTTCAATGCTGCCTTGTGCAATCTGTACCGAGGCGGTGGCGATCGTTTCGGTACCGCTGCGCACGTCCGATACGATGCGGGTCAGGCTGACATTCATCTCCTGTAGCGCAGTCATCAGTTCCGCCGTTTCATCACGACCCGCAGGACGGATATTGGCCTGTAAATCGCCGGACGCAACGGTGCGGGCGATATTAACCGCTTCGCGCAGCGGATGAGTAATGCTGCGGATCAGCCAGACGGTAATCACTATTCCGGTTAACAGAACTGCGCCCATCGCCAGCCACAGCGTTAGCCGGGTCTGCTGGTATTGCGCCAGATTCTGCGCGGTCAGCTCCTGATTCAGACGGCTGGTATGGGTCAGCGTGCGGTTGACAACTTCGTCGATCATGCGGGTCGGCTCGCGGTCAATACCGCCCACCAGATGGTCCACCCGCTGTGCGCTGGCAGCATCCTGAAAGCTGTAGCTCTGCAAAGCGGAAAGATACTGCTGCTCAAGTTGGGCATGCAATTGCAGGGTTTGCCGTACCGTTGCGGTATCCATATCGATTGAAGATTGCAACGCCATTAAGCGGGTCAGCAGCGCCTGCGTTTTCTGGCTCTGCGTCAGAAAGGCCGCTTTATATTTATTAAAGGCTCTTCTCCCTGACCGCCGCGCAGCAGGATATTTTTCCACTCCTGAACCTGGATTTTAAACTGTACCTGCGCATTACGCGCGGTATCGATGCTTTCGGCGACGCGCGTCTCCGTAGCCATGATGTCATTATTTTTTTTCAGGCCGTCAGCATTAAGGCTGATGCCCCGCAACCCAACCAGCAGGATCGCCAGCAAAAGAAGTGCGGCCAGAAAACCGAGCCGTTGCCCGATTCTGAAGTTATTGAGTTTCATATTTTTCCCGTGGTGATAATAATTTTACCTCGGACACAGTCCGACAAGTCGTTATCGGCGCACTGGGTAAAGCCTTTACGGCCAGGTGTAATAGAATTACGGTTGGCCAGCCACGTACGGGAAAACTGATGTTATGGCAGAGAGCGACGCGATATTTTATCGCTCGTTTATGCAACGGCTTCAGGGTCAGGGATAGACTCTCCACAGGGCAGGACGATCGCGATCCTGCAAATGGCGTTCCCGCGCGACATGAACGGTATAACCCTGAGAAAAGGCCCAGTCTGCCGCTTCTTTTTGCGTTTTGGCGGTATGTTTTTCTTCACCGTCAACGATAACCACATGATGGGTAGTTGACGCTTGCTTGTCGCTTGATTTCGGGCGATGCTCCACAAAGGCGCTTTTTGGCATAGCTTATTCCTTATTCCAGTCTTGTTTTACTGTATTCGCCGTTATGCTCTCTTTCGGAAAATAAGTTTAGACGCTGTTTTAAGCAGAATTGAGAACAAACAGGGCAGGGGATCCAGGCTGAAAGCGGAGCCGGCACCGCTCGCGGTGTTATGTTAGAAGCGTTTTAATTGAGTCGACATCTTTAAGGCCGAACGCGCTACATAACTAAGCTGCATAAAGCGGCTCCTTAAAGCCCGCATCTTAGCGGCGCTCCGCCCTTAAACAGGCAATATATTTTTCACCTGAGCGCTGCACAATCTCACTGGCTTTCGCGGTAATGTTCTGCCCGGCAAACGCGCCGTAAAGCCGCTCATAACGAATCTGGCCAAGTCTGCTGGTGAGAGTGCTGACGGTTGTGGCAGGCAGAGGCAGAATGTTCGGATAGCTCCACATAAACGAAACCGCATCAGCACCCGGCGTTACCTGTACGATATCTCCAACCAGCAGGACGCCGTTGTCCCGCTCCCAGTGTAATACATTGCCGCCGGGAAAATGGCCGCCCAACCGCAACAGGCGCACCGCAGAGGTCAGTTCCAGTTCATCACCTTCCCATAGCTGAATGGCCGGACTGTCACGCATAATCCATTCGCTATCGCTGGCGTGCAGATATATCGGCGCATTGAAGGCCGCAGCCCAGTCCTGCATGGTCGTATAGTAATGAGGATGAGAAATCGCGATAGCGCTGATACCGCCCAGCGCAGAAACTAACGCTTTGGTTGCGTCATCCAGATTGGCGATACAGTCCCACAGAATATTGCCTTCTGGCGTTCTCAGTAAAAAAGCGCGCTGGTGAATGGCAAAAGCGGGCACCGTTTCAAGGCTGAAAAGATCCGCTTCATGCTGTTGCCATTTGTTGCTGTGCGTCGCCTGTAGCGTCGACAACGCAATCCACTGTTGGCCACCAACCGGCACGTACTGTCTTTCATCCTGACAAATCCTGCACTGTTCAATCTGAATATCAGTTTCCTGATAAGAGGTGCCGCAGGCCTTGCATAATTTAATCATAATGGCGTCCTTTTAATGGTCTTCTGTTTTAAGATGGCTCAGGTTGGTCTGGACCGCCATACGCGTCTTGCTCATGCCCGCCTTTTCTCCGACGCGCGCCAGCGACAAAGCATCGCTGCCTTCCGTTCGCACCAGGTGCCATGTGGCCTCTGTCAGCTGTCGGCGTCGGTCGTCAAGTGACAGCCGCCGACGCGGCGAGGTCTGAATCGTCATGCTTTTTCCCTGAAAGAAACAGCTGTTGACCTTTACGGTAAGCGGCGCGGTAATGCGCATCGGGATAGCCTTCGTCTGAGGGCAGCAACAGTTCGCTGGTAACGACAGGCGCACCGCAGTAGCCGAAAATACCCTGGTCAATCTGCGTTTTCATGCTGCCGAAATAGCCGTAACGCGCGTAAGTGCGCTGGTCAGCACCGCCAAGGGCGATCAGATGCACCGGCAGGTGTCCAAGCAGCTTAACTAACTTACCGTCCCGCTCGTCATAAGCCCAACCCTGAGTAAATACGCGATCGATCCAGCCTTTTAGCTGCGCCGGGAATGACCACCAGTAGATGGGATAGACCAGCACCAGCGCATCGGCGCGGTTAATCCGCTGCTGCTCCGCGTTAACATCGTCAGGCAGCACGGTCTGTCCTTTAAACTGCTGATAATCCGCTGCGCTGAAACGCGGATCGAAGCCTTCCGCCGCCAGGTCGACGAGTTCAAATGTGTGTTCTTCTCCCGCTGACGCAATACCTTCCGCTATCTGCTTCGCCACGGCATGCGTATGAGAAGTCGAATCCGGGTGAGCGAAAACGATTAATGCGTGCATATCAACCTCTGTCGGTTATCAGTAACCTACTAAATGTAGGTTACTGTTGGTAGGTCAGCAAGCGGGAAGGTGAGAAATGAATCATTTTTACACTATGGCTCATTCGTTTATGGACACGTTGAAACCAGAAAAAGGGAGAGGAGGGTAGCTAAGCTTTTGAAAGAAAAATGAAAGGGCCTGGTTTCGTCGGGCGGTTTTTTTGTTGCAGCGCTTCAGATAAATCGCGCGGACGACGCGATTCAGGCAGGCTCCGCAGCGTATCTCACCCTGGCTTCACTGAGTGGTGCCAGGGTGAACGCGGCGATAACGAAAAGCAGGCGCAAAAACGCAGCGCCTGTGCATCGGTATTATTCAGCTAACGCCTGCGCCACCGCATCCGGCATGGAAGGGCGGCCGTTGGAGAGACAGGTTGCGACAAAGGTGGCGTCTGCATAAACGACGCCGTCCACCTTGATCTGCTGCACGAAATTCACGCGGTTACGCTTTTCGTTTTTGGCCAGCTCGCAGGTCACCTCAACCTTATCCCCTTTATGCAGGCTTTTTCGAAACCGCAGGGAATATTCAAGCACCATGTAGAGGCGTCCCTGTTTAAATTCCTCTTCGATATCGATGCCCAGCGCCTCCTTCATATAGGCGTGACGCGTCCACTCCATATAAAACGGATAGTAGAGCCCATCGACCACACCCTGAAAATCAATATGGCCTTCGTCTACTTCATAATGCTTTGAAAGCATAGCGCTCTCCTTATTGCGACAGTTAACTTTTCTAACGGATATTAATGGGTTGGCGCAGGCGCTGCATTGATTTTCACACGCAATTGCGCGTAGGACTTCAGACGTAAATTCCTGCCGCCGTGAAAACCTGGCTCACGGCGCAGCTGATTGACGGTGAAACAGAGATAGCCATCCGGCCGACTGAAAGCGTATCGGTGCACGGCTTGCTGCGTGAGCATCTGAAAGCCATTATCGCCCTGTTGCGCACCCATCAGGCCTTTCTGCCCAATGCGGCGGCCAGTCAGAGCACATAATAAAAAAGGCCGCTGCGGACAGTGGCCTTTCTTCTGTACGGGACAGGTCAGGACGCGTCCGATCCGGCGGGTTATTTCAGGTGCGTTTTCAGTTCCTCCGCCGCCTGGCGTAGCGCAGTGCGTACCGCAGGCACGTTGCTGAGACCGTTCAGCAGACCGTAATCGTGGATCAATCCGTTATAGCGTGTAACCGTGACCTCCACGCCCGCCGCATCCAGTTTGCGGCCAAAGGCTTCGCCCTCATCGCGCAGCACATCCAGCTCCGCCGTCTGGATTAGCGTCGGCGGCAAGCCTTTCAGCTGCTCGCTGGTAGCACGCAGCGGTGAGGCAAGAATATTGTTACGCTCGCTTTCATTAGTGGTATAGGCGTCCCAGAACCATTTCATCATATTGCGCGTCAGGAAATAGCCGTTCTGGAATTGATCATAGGAGGCGGTATCGAAACGGGCATCGGTCACTGGCCACAGCATCACATTATAACGGATCGCCGGCGCATGCTGCTGTTTCGCCTGCAGCGCTACCGCCGCCACCATGTTGCCACCCACGCTGTTGCCTGCCAGTGCCAGACGTTTGCTGTCCACCCCAATTTCTTTACCGTGTTCAGCGACCCAGCGCGTTGCCGCATAGGCCTGATTAATCGCCACCGGATAGTGCGCTTCCGGTGACGGGGTATAGTTAACAAATACTGCCGCCGCGCCAGATTCTACCACCAGATCGCGCACCAGACGTTCATGGGTCTGGAAATCACCCAGTACCCAGCCGCCGCCGTGGAAGAACATAAACACCGGCAGTATGCCATGCGATCCTTTCGGCTTAACGATATTTAGTTTCAGAGGCTGACCATTTACCTGAATGGTTTTTTCCGTTACATCCGCAGCAGGCAGCACCGCGCCTTTCTGGGCACCGATCAGTACCTGGCGCGCATCCTCCGGCGACAGCTGTTCAATGGGCTTACCGCCGCTGCTGTTCAGCGCGTTGAGGAAATCCTGTACGTGATGCTCCGGTTGCGGAGCCTCGGCAAAGCTGCTGGCGGAAACGGCCATCAGGGCGGTCGCTAAAACGGTCTGTTTAATTTTCATGATGTCACCTGTTTAATTTATTTGCGATTAAATAGCACGCTATTTAAATGAGCGGCAACTGGCGCTGCGCATTCGGTATGGAAGAGAAATTAAATAGTGCGCTATATAATAGCAAGCAATAATATTGTATGTTTCTCTTCGGAATTTACCAGGTGGTTGATTAATAATGATTTGTCAGAAAATAAATAGCACGTAATGCTAAAGGCTGTTAACGAAGAGAACGCTCCGGCATGCGGAAAACAGGCGCCTCGGTATGATTCAGGGACATTTCATCGCTGCTCTGTCTCAGATTTTTATACCGCTTTTTAACGGAAGGCCTCATCCTGGAAGGTCACACCCTATCCGGTCACGCAAAGGGGTATACCAACTGTATCCAATCCGCTACACCCGGACAAAGGCTGAATCCGGCAGGGGCGTCCTTCTCCATTCTCGTACCATGTCCTGAATCACTACGCTGCGCGTCATGTATGACAACGCAGCTCTGTGTACGATTAATTCATCAGCTGAACAACAGACAAGGTGAACATCATGACGCAGCAGGCGCAACTTCAGACATCACGCGGCACCGCCGTGGTTACCGGCGCCTTAAACGGCATGGAAGACATTTTTAGCGTACATCCGTTATCGCACGCTGATGGTGGTCGCAAACAGACCATAATCTGCACAGAACAGGTTGTTTTTATCGAAACGGTTTTTCAGTAACATCAGTTTTTCAGTCGCGTCGCCATAAAACGCGCGGGCGCGCTCATGACTTTCGGGACCGAGAATAGCAGGATAGGCGTCCCGGGAGCTCAGTGGCGTCATGATTTTCCGGATGTCGGACAGCCACTCCCGCCCTTTCAGGGCCTCATCAGATTGCTGCCAACTGGCGACAACCTGCATATTAAAGTGATTGCGACGATGGGGAAACGCGGTGGCTCCGGCCTCAATACGGGCTGCCTTGCCGTGGAAATCGTGAAGCATGATGCAGTTACGCGCTGAAGGTGTCTGATGGCAGCACTCTATAATGGCATCGGTCACTGCGTCAGTCAGACGGTCAAGGTTGAAGGCATCCATCTGATAGCCTCGCCCTTTAGGCCAGGCGGACCGATCGGAGGCATCATCGTACGTCAACCGGTAATCGACCCAGCCCTTTTTAACCACGCTGGCGCCGTCGACTGACGAGAGTCGGCGAAGATATTTCTCACCTGTCGGCGCATCTCCGGTCCACAGCGGCGACAGGATCAGGCCGAATCCTTTGCCCGGCAGCGTGGTAAAAGAAGAAAACACGCTCAGTCTGTCATCTGCCTCATCCAGGATCGCCTGTAAATTTTTCAGGCCGGCACGGGCGTTGCGTAATTCAATAAAAACGGTGGCGGCAAGCACCGGCGTAAGACGATGGAGGTAAAATTCAGCAGAGGTCAGTACGGCAAAATTTTTACCAGCACCTCTGAGGGCCCAGAACAGGTCAGGGTTCTCCTGCTGGCTGACCGTCACACAGCTACCGTCGGCCAGCACGACCCGCGCGCTTTTCAGGTTGTCCGTCACCAGGCCGAACCGGGCGTTCAGTTTTCCGTATCCCCCGCCGAGAGCCAGGCCTGCCAGCCCCACCTGCGTACTTACGCCGGTAACAAGCGCACACCCTTCAGGTAATGCATCGATGGCATCTTTAACGATGGCCCCACCCTGTACGGTAAGCGTGGTCCGATCCGCGCTGAGGGCGATCTGCCGCAGGCTCCTGAGATCGAGCGTCATGCCTTCAGGCGCTATCGCTCTTCTGAACCAGTCATGACCACCGCCCAGGGTTGAAACCGGGACCGCATATTCAGCCGCAACGCGAACGGCATGCTGTACGTCATCCGCGCTCAGGCAGCGAACTGAAACGGCAGCCTTCACTTCTGCCGCGCCGTTCCAGAGTCCCTCCTGAAGGCTTTTACCCGCCTCGCTGTCTGTCCATATTTCACCGGTAATATGCTTTCTCAAATCATGGATAAGTTTCTGGCTCATTTTTCCTCGCGTTTCCGGGGCCGTCTGTGGATTTTCATGCAGTTGCGCTGTCGGGTACGCAGGCATTTACCTGACGCATTAACAAGCAGACGGGCCGTTTCAGTCAGTATCCCTTCATAAATAACGATGCAGAAATAAAGGTAGCAAAATAATGACTGGCTTATTAAACAGGATCCGAGCATCACTGGTGCCGGGATGAAAGCCCTCTAAGAAAACCAGCAAATGCCGGTTTTCTTAGAGATTGTGCAAATGACAGGGTACGGTATCCCCTTTTAACGCAGAGCCAGCCGTCCGGCTCTGCCTGTTAAAAGAGTTTGCCCCGTTGATTAATGACCTTTCATCATTTTTTCAGCGCCCCCTGGCCTGTTGTGTATCCCGAAACGCTCAACAAGGATGCAGGTGGCATCGTTCATGCCCCTGATTTCTATTTTCACGCCTTCACGGCGGAATTTAAGCACGGTCTTATCCAGCGCATTCACGGCGGTAATGTCCCAGAAGTGAGCCTGCGTCACATCAATGACTACGCGTTCAAGCGCCTCGCGGAAGTCGAAGTGATTCATGAAGCGGTCAGCTGAGGCGAAAAACACCTGCCCACGGGCGGTATACGTCCGAACGCCCTGGTTAAGATCCGATGTCACCGTCATGAAGCGGGCCACTTTGTCGGCAAAGTTCAGCGAGGCGATGAGCACCCCGGTCAGCACGCCAAACGCCAGGTTATGCGTTACCACCACCACTGCTACCGTCGCCAGCATCACCGCGCTGGTCGAAAGAGGGTGCCGACGCAGATCCGTAATGGAGCGCCAGGAGAAGGTGCCAATGGCGACCATAACCATCACCGCAACCAGTGCTGCCATCGGTATTTGCGCTACCCACTGCCGCAGGAAGATGATAAGGCAGAGCAGCACAGCGCCGGCGGTCAGGGCGGAAAGTCGCCCGCGTCCACCGGACTTCACGTTTATCACCGACTGTCCAATCATCGCGCAGCCCGCCATGCCGCCAATAAACGCGGTACAGATATTGGCAATACCTTGCGCCTTGCATTCACGGTTCTTGTCGCTCGGGGTATCCGTCATGTCATCCACAATGGTCGCGGTCATCATCGATTCCAGCAGCCCCACTACGGCGAGCCCCGCCGAATACGGCAGAATAATCATCAGCGTGTCGGGATCCAGCGGAATAGCCGGGATAAGGAATACCGGCAGACTATCAGGCAGTTTGCCCATATCGCCTACGGTGCGAACGTCCAGATGAAGCCACATGGAAATCACCGTCAACACAACAATACACACAAGCGGAGAAGGAAGGGTTTTATTGATGTACGGGAACAGGTAGATGATGGCGAGGCCAGCCGCGGTCAGGGCGTAAACATGCCAGGCAACATTCGTGAGTTCCGGCAGCTGCGCCATGAAGATCAGGATAGCGAGCGCATTCACAAAACCTGTCACCACTGAACGGGACACGTAGCGCATCAGGTTGCCCAGCTTCAGGTAGCCGGCCAACAGCTGGAACACACCGGTAAGCACCGAAGCCGCAAGCAAATACTGCAGACCGTGATCTTTGACCAGGGTGATCATTAACAAAGCCATGGCGCCGGTGGCTGAAGAGATCATGGCCGGACGGCCGCCAAAAACAGCCATGACCATGGGAATACAGAACGCGGAATAGAGACCGACCTGCGGATCTACGCCGGCGATAATGGAAAAAGCGATCGCTTCAGGGATAAGCGCGAGCGCGACAACAATACCGGCCAGTACATCACCACGGACATTACCCAGCCAGTCCTTACGCGTCGAGGACAGCAACATAGTGTTTTCTCAGTTTTTTAAATGCAGTCAGCCCGGAAGGGCAAAAAATTTATGTACGAAAAAGCACATCCGCAGACGGGATGTTTTTGAGTGCGCGGCTGAGGTTACTCAGTGCGACAGAGAAGGGTAGGACTCAGGGTGGCGTAAGACGCATGATAGTTTTAAAACTCCTTTACGGTGCGAGATGTACACCTTCAGGAAACGGATAAACCTGCCGAACCGGATGCTCAGACAGGCACGAATAGTGACTGGCTGGCAAAACAGACCCGCCAGGCCAGAACGGTATTTTACTTTACATGAAACTTTCAGAGGGTCAATGACGACTCATCCCGTACAACGCGTCATAAACTGTCCGTCCCGTTTTCAGGCGCGATACATGGAACGGACATCCCTGCCAACATATTCAATATTTCGAATATGAGGTTGACATAAAAAAGCGATGCCGCAACACTGATGTCCGCTTTAAACAGGGGGCAATATGACATACCTTACGCCACTTCAGCTTTTTAAAAATCTTTCTGATGAGACCCGTCTTTATCTGGTGCTTCTGCTGCGCGAAAAGGGCGAACTTTGCGTTTGCGAGCTGTCATTAACGCTGCAAGCCTCTCAGCCCAAGATTTCCCGTCATCTCGCGCTGCTTAAAGAAAGCGGGCTGCTTCTCGACAGGCGAGACGGAAAATGGATCTATTACCGCCTGTCACCGCATATGCCCGCCTGGGCGGCGGCGGTTATTGAACAGGCTTATCTGTGCCAGCGGGATGACATTCAGCAGCTGCGCCATCAGTCTGAACGCGATAATGCAACCACAAATGGAAAAGCCGTCTGCCTTTGAAAAATTTATCTGTACATATACGTTAAACCATATCTGAAAATTAACGGTTTATCCGGCCGCAGCATCAACCGCGGTGGAGTAGCAAAAGGAGATGTTATGTTTCTGGCAGGCGCGATTTTTGTCCTGACGCTGGTGCTGGTTATCTGGCAGCCGAAAGGGCTGAGCATTGGCTGGAGCGCCGTTTTGGGCGCCGCTCTGGCGTTGCTGACCGGCGTAGTGGAGATCGGCGATATCCCTGCGGTCTGGCAGATTGTCTGGAACGCCACAGCCACCTTTATTGCAGTTATTATCATCAGCCTGCTGCTTGATGAGTCCGGCTTCTTTGAATGGGCCGCGTTGCACGTTTCCCGCTGGGGAGGCGGAAAAGGCAGGCTGCTGTTTACCTGGATCGTTCTGCTGGGCGCGGCGGTGGCGGCGCTGTTTGCCAATGACGGCGCAGCCCTCATCCTGACGCCGATCGTTATCGCTATGCTGCTGGCGCTGGGTTTCAGCCCCGGGGCCACGCTGGCATTCGTTATGGCCGCAGGTTTTATTGCGGATACCGCCAGCCTGCCGCTCATCGTGTCGAACCTGGTGAACATCGTGACGGCAGATTTTTTCCAACTGGGATTCAGTGAATATGCATCGGTCATGGTACCGGTCAATATCGCCTCCGTCGCCGCCACGCTGGTCATGCTGCATCTTTTTTTCCGCAAAGATATTCCCGCCGACTACGATCTGACGAAGCTGAAAGCGCCGCGGGAAGCGATTCGCGACCTGCGCACTTTTAAAACCGGCTGGGTGGTGCTGCTTCTGCTGCTGATCGGTTTTTTTGCCCTTGAACCACTGGGGGTGCCGGTCAGTCTGGTAGCGGCTGTGGCCGCGTTTATTCTCTGGCTGGTTGCCCGTAAAGGAGAGGTGATTGATACCCGCAAGGTATTAAAGGAGGCGCCATGGCAGATCGTCATCTTTTCGCTGGGCATGTATCTGGTTGTATACGGTCTGAGGAACGCCGGTCTGACGGGCGTTATCGCTTCGCTCCTGAACCGGTTTGCGGAACATGGGATCTGGGGCGCCACGCTGGGCACCGGTTTTATGACGGCCTTTCTCTCATCGGTGATGAATAACATGCCCACCGTGCTGGTTGGCGCGCTCTCTATTGATGGCAGCCAGGCGCAGGGAGTCGTTAAGGAGGCGATGATTTACGCCAACATTATCGGCTGCGACCTTGGCCCCAAAATCACGCCCATCGGCAGCCTGGCCACCTTGCTCTGGCTGCATGTTTTGGGGCAGAAAAATATTACGATCGGCTGGGGCTATTACTTCCGTGTGGGCATTGTGATGACCCTGCCAGTGCTTTTTATCACGCTGGCCGCGCTGGCTCTGCGCCTGTCTGTTTAACATTAACCGGGACCGCATCCGCGCGGTCTGAGTACGGAGAATCACTTATGACTGACATTACTATCTATCACAATCCGGCGTGCGGGACCTCCCGTAATACCCTGGAACTTATCCGCAACAGCGGCGTGGAACCCTCAGTCATTCTCTATCTGGAAACGCCACCAACACGCGATGAGCTAAGCACACTGATCGCGGATATGGGCATTCGCGTACGTGACCTGCTGCGTAAAAATACGGAGCCGTATGAGCAACTGGGCCTGGCGGAAGATCGCTTCAGTGACGAGGAGCTGTTGAATGCTATGCTGATGCATCCCATTCTGATTAATCGTCCCGTGGTGGTGACACCACTCGGCACCCGGCTCTGCCGTCCATCCGAAGTCGTGCTGAATATTCTGCCCGCCCCCCAGCAAGGGGCATTTACCAAAGAGGATGGTGAAGCCGTCATTGATGAGCGGGGAGAACGCGTCCGTCATTCATAACCCTCTCAGGTAGCGCTGGCTTACAGAGTGCTGAAGATCAGAGAACATCACGGTGCGCCCCTGATACGTGATGCATGAATGAACTCCAGGGCGAGATAAGTAATCACAGCGGTAAATGTGATGGCGCCGCCCATCAGCGTGGACAAGGGCGGCGTTTCATCAAAAATCATCCAGACCCATAACAAGGCGACGGGCAGGCTCGCCCGGTACACGATAGCCTGCCTGATCGGCCTTTTCAGAAACCCAACTCGCTGAGTCCTGGATGCTCGTCCGGACGTCTGCCCAGCGGCCAGTGGAAACGGCGCTCCGACTCTTTTATCGGCTTATCGTTGATGCAAGCGTAACGTCTCAGCATCAAGCCCTGCTCATTAAATGCCCAGTTTTCATTACCGAAGCTGCGATACCAGTTGCCTGAATCGTCATGCCACTCATAGGCAAAGCGCACCGCAATCTTGTTTGCATCAAAGGTCCAGAGCTCTTTGATTAGCCGATAATCCAGCTCCTGGCTCCACTTACGTTGCAGAAACTGCACTACCTCTTCACGCCTGTTCACAAATTCGGCGCGGTTGCGCCAGCACGTGTCGGTGGTATAAACCAATGAAACTTTTTCCGGATCGCGGCTGTTCCAGGCATCTTCTGCCATGCGCACTTTCAACGTAGCGGTTTCAAGGGTAAACGGCGGCACCGGTTGACGTATTTCCATCGTGTTTCTCTCTTAACAAATCTCTTTTTATTTAACTCAGGCTGAATTTCCTGCAACCTCGTTTTCCATCACAAACATATAACATCATTGCAGGGGTTTGTTGACAGACAGTCATTGATAGAAATAAATGTATATACAATACATGACAACTGGAAGAACAGACTGTGCAACTGCTCCCTACCGATACGATCTGGCGGAATGTCAGACTGGCGACCCTCGACCCCGAACGGCTTGAGCCTTACGGCATGCTCGACCATCACGATCTCATTTTGCGCGGCGATCGAATCCTGGCGCTGACGGCATGTGGAGAAGCATCCGGCGGCACCGTTCACGATGCAGGCGGACGTCTGGTTACGCCCGGGCTTATTGACTGCCATACTCATCTGGTTTTTGGCGGCAACCGCGCTGCTGAATGGGAGCAGCGTTTAAACGGCGAGTCCTATCAGGCGATCAGCGCGCGCGGCGGCGGCATTAACGCGACGGTGCAGGCAACCCGCTCAGCGTCGGAAGAGCAGCTGCTGAGGCTTGCCGCCGCCCGGCTGCAACGTCTGCTTGAGGAAGGCGTCACCACTATCGAAATAAAATCCGGTTACGGCCTGTCAACAGAGAGCGAAGCGAAAATGCTGCGCGTTGCGCGGCAGCTGGCGCAAAACTTTCCGATAGAAGTCAGCGCAACCTTGCTGGCAGCCCATACCACACCCGCCGAATATCAAAATGACAAGGATGGCTATATCACGCTGATTTGTGAAACGCTGCTGCCGCAGCTCTGGCAGGAAGGACTGTTCGAAGCGGTAGATGTCTTTTGTGAAAGCGTCGGCTTCAGCCCGCAGCAATGCGAACGGGTATTCGCAGCGGCGCGGCGTTACGGCATTCCGGTTAAAGGTCATGTCGAACAGCTGTCGTTGTTGGATGGCGCGCAGCTGGTGAGCCGCTATCAGGGGCTTTCGGCCGATCATATTGAGTATCTCGATGAAGAAGGGGTAAAAGCGATGCGCGCCAGCGGTACGGTGGCGGTGCTGTTACCCGGCGCCTGGTATTTTTTGAAGGAAAGCCAGCGGCCACCGGTCGAGCTGCTGCGCCAGCATGGTGTGCCAATAGCGTTGGCGACCGACTACAACCCCGGCACCAGCCCCTTCGCCAGCCTGCATCTGGCGATGAATATGGCCTGCGTTCAGTTCGGCCTGACGCCGGAAGAGGCCTGGGTGGGCGTGACGCGTCATGCGGCGCGGGCGCTGGGGCGTGAGCCGTCGCACGGCCAGCTGAAGGCTGGCTTTATGGCCGATTTCTGTCTCTGGGACGCGGAGCAGCCGGTGGAAATGGTCTATGAACCTGGCCGCAGCCCGCTTTATGCCAGAGTTTATCGTGGGCAGGTCACCCACGGGAGCGCATCATGAAACAGTGGCGGGCAGTTTCGCACGATATCTGGCAGGGACGCGACGACACCGCCGAAGCGGCCAATGCGCTGCGTCTGTTTCAGACCGTCGCCCGCTGCGCTGATTTTGCGCCTCAACAGGCTGAAGGCAGCATCGCGCTGTTGGGGTTCGCCTGCGACGAAGGGGTAAAGCGCAATCGCGGAAGGCCGGGCGCCGCTGAGGCGCCAGATGTTCTGCGACAGGCGTTAGCGAATATGGCCAGCCACGCGGGACACCGCGAACTGACCGATCTGGGCAATATCGTTATATCAGGCAATCGGCTGGAAGAGGCGCAGCAGGCGCTGCGCGACGCGGTGCTGACCTGCCAGCAGGCGGGAAAACGTACGCTGGTGCTGGGCGGCGGACATGAAACCGCTTACGGTCACGGGCTGGGCGTGCTGGATGCCTTTCCACAGAAAAAAGTCGGGATTATCAACCTGGACGCGCATCTTGATCTGCGGCACGCGCCGCATGCCACCTCAGGCACACCCTTTCGTCAGCTGGCGCACTACTGTGAAACGCAGCAGCGTGATTTCCACTATGGCTGTTTTGGCTTAAGCCTGGCTGCTAATACCCAGGCGCTGCTTGATGAAGCGGCGAAGCGCAACGTGACGATTGTGGAAGACTTGCGCTGCCTGAACGAGCCCGATGCCGCTCTCGCCGCGCTGCATCGCTTTATGGCGGAGCTGGAGGTGATCTATCTGACGGTCGATCTGGACGTGCTGCCAGCCTCGCAAATGCCAGCCGTTTCCGCACCCGCCGCGCTCGGCGTTCCCGCTGCCATGCTGATGCGCATGATTGAGCCGATTTGCCGCAGCGGCAAGCTGCGGGCAGCGGATCTGGTGGAGTTCAATCCCGCCTGCGATCGGGATAAACAGGGCGCCAGCCTGGCGGCACGTATTGCCTGGCAGATTACCCACTGGTGGGGATAAATTGCTGAATAATGGCCTGAATTGGGTATACTTAGACCACCCGGTTAAGCCATCGTAAGGAACGCCCGCATGTTTTCGCCCCGCGCCCGCTCAGCCGCCGTCAGTGCGCCCGTGCCGTTTTACGAAAAGGTAAAACAGGCTATCAGTCATAAGATCAGCGCTGGTGAATGGCGTCCGCACGATCGCATCCCTTCTGAAGCCGAGCTGGTCGCCCAGTTCGGCTTCAGCCGTATGACCATTAACCGCGCGCTGCGCGAGCTGACCGACGAAGGCTGGCTGGTGCGTTTACAGGGCGTCGGCACCTTTGTGGCGGAGCCTAAAGGCCAGTCTGCGCTGTTCGAAATCCGTAGCATCGCCGACGAGATTGCCGCGCGCAGGCACCGGCATCACTGCGAGGTCCTGACGCTGGAAAAAACAGATGCGAGCGTCCAGCTGGCGACGGCGCTGGGCGTTGAGGAAGGCACGTCGATCTTTCACTCGGTTATCATCCATTTTGAAAACGATATTCCGGTGCAGATAGAAGATCGCTGCGTAAATGCTGCGGTAGCGCCGGACTATCTTCAGCAGGATTTTTCCCGCACCACGCCGCACGCTTATCTTTCGCTGGTCGCGCCGCTGACCGAAGGAGAGCATATTGTGGAAGCGGTACGCGCAACACCTGAGGAGCGCGCGCTGTTGCAGATTGAAGAGGGTGAACCCTGCCTGCTCATCAATCGTCGAACCTGGTCAACACAGCATATCGTTTCCTGTGCCCGCCTGCTTTTTCCTGGCTCACGCTACCGTTTACAGGGTCATTTTATGTCGTGATCATGAGGATTATCACGATGTAAAAAATATGTGAATGCGTGACAGCGAACGCAAATTCAGGCAAAAATCATTTTTAGCTTAATGACTGATTTTAAAGAAAAATTCACCGGTTTCGCAAAGCAGCCTATTATTCCACTAAGCTAATGTACTGATATTTAAGGGTTTGTATTGTGTACAAATTGTTAAGTCAGCATTTGCTCATATTTGTATAGACAAGTATATATGTTTGCAGTCGCCTCACGGCATGGCCGTTGGGATAGGACGATTTAACGTAAACCTTCAGGAGTAGAGTGCGATGTCGCAAAGCAAATACCGCAACCAGGAAATCCGCGCGCCACGCGGAACCACGTTGAATGCCAAAAGCTGGCTGACCGAAGCCCCGCTGCGCATGTTGATGAATAATCTTGATCCAGACGTGGCGGAAAATCCGCACGAACTGGTGGTGTACGGCGGTATCGGTCGCGCGGCGCGTAACTGGGAATGCTTTGACGCTATTGTCGCCACGCTAAAAGAACTGGAGCATGACGAAACGCTGCTGGTGCAGTCAGGTAAGCCGGTCGGCGTATTTAAAACGCACGATAACGCGCCGCGCGTATTGATCGCCAATTCTAACCTGGTGCCGCACTGGGCGACCTGGGAACATTTCAACGAGCTGGATGCGCAAGGTCTGGCAATGTACGGCCAGATGACCGCCGGCAGCTGGATCTATATCGGCAGCCAGGGCATCGTTCAGGGCACCTATGAAACCTTCGTGGAGGCAGGACGCCAGCACTATAACGGCGATCTGAAGGGCCGCTGGGTGCTGACCGCGGGGCTTGGCGGCATGGGCGGCGCGCAGCCTTTAGCGGCGACGCTCGCCGGCGCCTGTTCGCTGAACATTGAATGTCAGCAGAGCCGCATCGATTTTCGTCTGCGTACCCGTTACGTCGACGAACAGGCCACCTCCCTTGATGACGCGCTTGCCCGCATCAAAAAATATACCGCCGAAGGGCGCGCGGTATCCGTTGCGCTGTGCGGTAACGCGGCGGAAATCCTGCCGGAACTGGTCAAACGCGGCGTACGCCCGAATATGGTGACCGACCAGACCAGCGCGCACGATCCGCTGCACGGCTATCTGCCGCTCGGCTGGCAATGGGAAGAATATCAGCGCAAGGCCGAAACCGAGCCTCAGCAGGTCATCGAGGCGGCGAAACGCGCCATGGCCGATCACGTTCGCGCAATGCTGGCGTTTAAAGAGATGGGCATACCGACCTTTGACTACGGCAATAATATTCGTCAGATGGCGAAAGAAATGGGCGTTGAAAACGCGTTCGATTTTCCAGGTTTCGTCCCTGCCTATATTCGTCCGCTGTTCTGTCGGGGCATTGGTCCGTTCCGCTGGGTGGCGCTCTCCGGCGATCCGCAGGATATCTACAAAACTGACGCCAAAGTTAAGGCGCTGATTAAAGATGATAAGCATCTGCATCACTGGCTCGATATGGCGCGTGAACGCATCAGCTTTCAGGGACTGCCGGCGCGTATCTGCTGGGTAGGGCTGGAGTGGCGTCAAAAACTGGGGCTGGCTTTTAACGAGATGGTGCGCAGCGGCGAGGTTTCCGCGCCGATCGTGATTGGTCGCGACCATCTGGACTCCGGCTCGGTGGCAAGCCCTAACCGCGAAACGGAAGCGATGCGCGACGGCTCCGACGCGGTATCGGACTGGCCGCTGCTGAACGCGCTGCTCAATACCGCCAGCGGTGCAACCTGGGTTTCGCTGCACCACGGCGGCGGCGTGGGAATGGGCTTTTCACAACATGCCGGTATGGTGATTGTCTGCGACGGCACCGATGAAGCGGCGGCGCGTATTGCACGCGTACTGCATAACGATCCAGCCACGGGCGTAATGCGCCATGCCGATGCCGGTTATGACATTGCCATTAACTGCGCGGCAGAGCAGGGGCTTAACCTGCCGATGGTCCCAGCAACCCAGGAGAAACGCTGATATGAACCTGATACTGACTCCCGGTACGCTTACGCTGGCTCAGCTGCGTGAGGTTTACAGCCATCCGGTGACGCTGACGTTGGATGAAAGCGCTATTCCGGCAATTAATAACAGCGTGGCATGCGTTAACGCTATTCTTGCCGAAGGGCGCACCGCCTATGGCATTAACACCGGCTTTGGACTGCTGGCTCAGACACGTATCGCCGCCGAAGAACTGGAAGACTTGCAGCGTTCTCTGGTGCTGTCCCATGCGGCCGGCATCGGCGAGCCGCTGGACGATAATCTGGTGCGCCTGATGATGGTATTGAAAATCAACAGTCTGGCGCGCGGCTTTTCCGGCATACGCCTGAGCGTGATTCAGGCGCTGATGGCGCTGGTCAACGCGCAGGTCTGCCCGTTTATACCTGCTAAAGGCTCCGTTGGCGCATCGGGCGATCTGGCGCCGCTGGCGCATATGTCATTAACGCTACTGGGCGAAGGCAAAGCGCGCTATCAGAGCGAATGGCTGCCCGCGGCGGAAGCATTAAAACGCGCCGGACTGGCACCGATTACGCTGGCAGCCAAAGAGGGGCTGGCGCTGCTCAACGGCACCCAGACCTCTACCGCTTTTGCGCTGCGCGGGCTGTTCGAGGCGGAAGATCTCTTTGCCTCCGCAGTAGTTTGCGGCGCATTGACCACCGAAGCGGTGCTGGGTTCGCGTCGGCCCTTCGATGCCCGCATTCACGACGCGCGCGGTCAGCGCGGACAAATCGATACGGCGGCGCTTTTCCGTCATCTGCTGACCGACAGCAGCGATATCGCCAGCTCGCATAAAAACTGCGACAAAGT
Organism: Mixta sp.; assembly: GCF_024610815.1. Lineage (NCBI taxonomy): Bacteria > Pseudomonadati > Pseudomonadota > Gammaproteobacteria > Enterobacterales > Erwiniaceae > Mixta > Mixta sp. Next base: position 2,296 of record NZ_JANION010000154.1, on the reverse strand, counting down.
GCAGGATCCTTACTCGCTGCGCTGTCAGCCGCAGGTGATGGGCGCCTGTCTGACGCAAATTCGCCAGGCGGCAGAGGTGTTGCTGATAGAATCTAACGCCGTTTCCGATAATCCGCTGGTGTTTGCCGACGAGAATGATGTGATCTCCGGCGGCAACTTCCACGCCGAACCGGTGGCGATGGCGGCGGATAATCTTGCGCTGGCGATTGCGGAAATCGGTTCGCTTTCCGAGCGACGCATCGCGCTGATGATGGATAAGCATATGTCGCAGCTGCCGCCGTTCCTGGTGAAAAATGGCGGCGTAAATTCCGGCTTTATGATCGCGCAGGTGACTGCTGCGGCGCTCGCCAGCGAGAACAAAGCGCTGGCGCATCCGCACAGCGTCGACAGCCTGCCGACTTCCGCCAATCAGGAGGATCACGTTTCCATGGCACCGGCCGCCGGGCGCCGCCTGTGGGAGATGACCGCCAATACCCGTGGCGTAGTCGCGATAGAGTGGCTCGCCGCCTGTCAGGGCATCGACCTGCGCGAAGGGCTAAAGACCAGCCCGCTGCTGGAAAAAGCGCGCAATATTCTGCGCGAGCGCGTGGCGCACTACCGCCGCGACCGCTTTTTCGCGCCGGATATTGAAGCCGCCGTCGAACTACTCTCTGCCCGTCAGCTGACGGCGCTGCTGCCTGCCGTCCTGCCCAGTTATCGGTAACTGTTGTTCTCTGTACCCTGCCGGGGGTTAATCCCCCGGTGTCCCACGCATATTCGCAGTCATATAACTCTTATCAGGACCTGATATGCAACAACACAAACCACACCTGCTGCGCGGGCTTAACGCGCGTCATATCCGCTTTATCGCTCTCGGCTCCGCTATAGGCACCGGGCTATTCTATGGCTCCGCCGCCGCTATCCAGGCTGCCGGTCCCGCCGTACTGCTGGCCTACCTGGCTGGCGGCGCAGCGGTATTTATTGTAATGCGCGCGCTTGGCGAAATGGCGGTGCGCAGTCCGGTTTCCGGATCGTTCGGCAGCTACGCGCGCCACTATCTCGGCCCCCTGGCGGGTTTTATCACCGGCTGGACCTATACCTTCGAAATGATCATTGTCTGCCTGGCGGACGTGACCGCGTTCGGCATCTATATGGGACTCTGGTATCCGGATGTGCCGCGCTGGATATGGGTACTGAGCATCATCTTTTTTATCGGCTCGCTGAATTTGTGCCACGTGCGGGTGTTTGGCGAAATGGAATTCTGGCTGTCGCTGATTAAAGTGGCGGCGATTATCGCCATGATAGCGGCGGGCGCGGGCGTGATTTTCTTTGGCTTCGGCCACAGCTTCCCGGCGACTGGCGTAGAGAATCTCTGGACGCACGGCGGCTTCGCGCCGGCAGGTTTCGGCGGGGTGATCGCGTCGCTGGGTATCGTGATGTTCGCCTTTGGCGGCATCGAAATTATCGGCATTACGGCGGCAGAGGCGCGCGATCCGGAGAAGGTGATCCCGCAGGCGATTAACACCATTCCGCTGCGCATTATTCTGTTTTATGTCTGCACATTATTTATCCTGATGGCGATTTTCCCCTGGAGCAGCATCGGTCAGCAGGGCAGTCCGTTCGTACTGATTTTTGAAGGGCTGGGGATGCAGGGCGCGGCCAGCGTGCTGAATATCATTGTAATTAGCGCCACGGTTTCCGCTATCAACAGCGATATTTTCGGCGCCGGACGCATGATGTATGGCATGGCGAGCGAAGGCATGGCGCCGAACTGTTTTCTGCGTATCGCGCGTAACGGCGTACCGTGGATGACGGTAGTGGTCATGGCGGTCGCGCTGCTGGGCGCGGTGGTGCTTAATTATCTGATCCCGGAGCAGGTGTTTGTATTGATCGCCTCGCTGGCCGCTTTCGCCACGCTCTGGGTATGGCTGATGATCTTACTCTCCCATTTCGCTATGCGTCGTAGCCTGACGGAACAAGAACGCGCCGACATTCGTTTCCCTGTGCCGTTCTGGCCTGTTGCGCCCGTGATCACGCTGCTGTTTATGCTGCTGGTGATCGGCGTGCTGGGCGCGGTGGCAGAAACGCGAATGGCTCTGATTGTCGGGTTGTTCTGGCTGGCAGGTCTGACGCTGATCTACTTTTGGCGTGTCAAAAAACGGGCGGGCGCGATGGCGTTAGAACAGCCAAAGAGCTAAGACGGGAAGCCTGCCGGCTGCCGTTTTCAGCAGCTAAAAACAAAGTTTCAGATTGATGCATCAGCGGCCTACGCCAAACTCTTTGGCGTGGGCCTTTATTTATCAAAATGAGGTAAGCC
>NZ_JANION010000151.1:0-18203 GCF_024610815.1 Mixta sp. | reverse complement strand
AGTGTGGTAGTGGTCGGCTTACCGTCTTACTCTTCTGCTACTTCATCTAGGATAGTGGCGATCATTTGGCTTGGTCCGCACCATTCCGCCCAGAAGTCCACCAGCGTTAAACCTTCGGCTTTCAGCACGTCGGTTTCGAAGCTTTTGTCGGTCAGATGAACGATTTTATCGCTGCTCATGTCTTACTCCACAAGATTATGCCTGGCTGGTTGGCGTAAAATCTGCCAACGTAGGTTGACTTTATTTCACCGGATACGCTTTCGTAAAGCAATAGTAAGCTGATATTCTACCACACTATGAGCAAAACACACTTAACCGAACAGAAGTTTTCCGACTTCGCCCTGCACCCAAAAGTTATCGAAGCCCTTGAAACTAAAGGCTTCCATAATTGTACGCCTATTCAGGCGTTAGCATTGCCGCTCACGTTGGTCGGGCGCGATGTTGCCGGTCAGGCGCAAACCGGAACCGGGAAAACGATGGCGTTTCTGACGTCAACGTTCCATTACTTGCTTTCTCACCCTGCCGCTGAAGGCCGCCAGGTTAATCAGCCGCGCGCGCTGATTATGGCCCCGACGCGCGAACTGGCCGTGCAGATTCATGCTGACGCCGAGCCTCTGGCGCAGTCGACCGGATTGAAGCTGGGCCTCGCCTACGGCGGCGACGGCTATGACAAACAGCTTAAGGTGCTGGAAAACGGCGTCGATATTCTGATCGGCACCACCGGCCGCTTAATTGATTACGCTAAACAGAATCATATCAACCTGGGCGCTATCCAGGTCGTGGTGCTGGATGAAGCCGATCGCATGTTCGATCTCGGCTTTATAAAAGATATTCGTTGGCTGTTCCGCCGTATGCCGGCCGCGAACCAACGCCTCAACATGCTTTTCTCCGCTACGCTGTCTTACCGTGTGCGCGAGCTGGCGTTCGAGCATATGAACAATGCCGAATATGTTGAAGTCGAACCAGAGCAGAAAACAGGCCACCGCATCAAAGAGGAGCTGTTCTATCCCTCTAATGAAGAAAAGATGCGTCTGCTGCAAACGCTGATTGAAGAAGAGTGGCCGGATCGCGCCATTATCTTCGCTAATACCAAACACCGCTGCGAAGATATCTGGGGCCATCTGGCCGCCGATGGTCATCGCGTAGGGCTGCTGACCGGCGACGTGGCGCAGAAAAAACGCCTGCGTATTCTGGAAGATTTCACCCGCGGCGATCTCGACATTCTGGTGGCGACCGACGTTGCCGCGCGCGGCCTGCATATTCCGGCAGTGACGCACGTCTTCAACTATGACCTGCCCGACGACTGCGAAGATTACGTTCACCGCATCGGCCGTACTGGTCGCGCCGGCGCCAGCGGTCATTCCATCAGCCTCGCCTGTGAAGAGTATGCGCTGAACCTGCCCGCGATCGAAGAATACATCGGCCACGGCATTCCGGTAAGCAAATACAACAGCGACGCGCTGATGACCGATCTTCCGCCGCCGAAGCGTCTGACCCGTAGCCGCCCAGGCAATGGTCCTCGTCGCGCGACCGGCAATAACCGTCGCAGCGGTCCACCGCGTAATAATAACCGTAAACGTTCGGGTTCATGACACTATGCTGAGCGCGTCGTCACTTTATGCTGCGATTGATCTGGGTTCTAACAGTTTTCACATGTTAGTGGTGCGCGAGGTGGCTGGAAATATCCAGACCGTCGCGCGCATCAAGCGTAAAGTACGTCTTGCCGCCGGCCTTGATGGCGACGGAGAACTGTCAGAAGAGGCAATGGAACGGGGCTGGCAATGTCTGCAACTCTTTTCAGAGCAGCTACAGGATATTCCCGCCGATCAGATCCGCGTGGTGGCGACCGCCACGCTGCGTCTGGCGAATAATGCCCGTCAGTTCCTCTCTCAGGCGGAAGCCATTCTCGGTTGTTCAATTAACGTTATTACCGGCGAAGAGGAAGCCCGCCTGATTTATCAGGGCGTTGCGCACACCACCGGCGGTTCCGATCAACGTCTGGTGGTCGATATCGGCGGCGGCAGCACCGAGCTGGTTACCGGCAACGGCGCGCAGGCGACCGCCCTGTTCAGCCTTTCCATGGGCTGCGTCACCTGGCTGGAGCGCTACTTTGGCGATCGCCATCTGGGTAAAGAAAACTTCGCCCAGGCGGAACAGGCCGCGCGCGACATCATTCAGCCGGTAGCCGATCGACTGCGGGAACAGGGCTGGCAGATTTGCGTCGGCGCCTCCGGCACAGTGCAGGCGCTGCAGGAAATTATGGTCGCGCAGGGCATGGATGAACGCATTACGCTCAGCAAGCTACAGCAGCTGAAGCAGCGCGCCATTCAGTGCGGCAAACTGGAAGAGCTGGAAATCGAAGGCCTGACGCTGGAACGCGCGCTGGTATTCCCCAGCGGACTATCGATTCTGATCGCCATCTTTGAAGAGCTGAAAATCGAGAGCATGACGCTGGCGGGCGGCGCACTGCGCGAAGGTCTGCTGTACGGCATGCTGCACTATCCGGTCGATCGCGATATTCGCAGCCGAACGCTGCATAATATTCAGCGCCGCTTTTCCATTGATATTGAACAGGCCGAGCGCGTGCGTCAGCTGGCGGCCAGCTTTGTGCGCCAGGTCAACCCGCACTGGAAGCTGGATAACTATTGCCGCGAGCTGCTGGAAAGCGCCTGCCTGATCCATGAAATCGGCCTGAGCGTTGATTTTCGCCTGGCCGCGCAGCACGCTGCCTATCTGGTGCAGCATCTTGATCTGCCCGGCTTCACGCCAGCCCAGAAAAAATTGCTCGCCACCTTGCTACAAAACCAGAGCAGCGGCATCGATCTCTCCTTGTTGAATCAGCAAAACGCCGTGCCGCCGCGTACGGCTGAGCATATGTGTCGACTGCTGCGTCTGGCGATCATTTTCGCCAGCCGTCGTCGCGACGATACGCTGCCTGCCGTGCGTCTGCACAGTGAGGATGACACGTTGCAGGTGACGCTGCCGCCAGGCTGGTTGAAAGCGCACCCTTTACGGGCGGAGCTGCTGGAACAGGAGAGCCGCTGGCAGTCCTATGTGCACTGGCCGCTTGCGGTGGTGTAAGCTCTTCGCAGGCTGCATAGTCGCTTATATGCAGCCCTCTTTCAGGCCCCTTTTTTCGCTTTATCCAGCATAGCGCGCAGCCCGGCTACACGACTCTGCCCGGTTTTCATGCGTTCTTCAGCGCTCACTACCTTACGCTCGGTTTCCCAAATAAGATCGTCCTGCGGCAGTTCCAGCAGAAAACGGCTCGGCTCCGGGCGCACCAGCTCGCCATACTGCCGACGTTCACGGCACAGGGTAAAAGTCAGCTCTTTCTGCGCTCGGGTAATGCCGACATAGGCCAGGCGCCGCTCTTCCTCGATGTTATCTTCATCGATGCTGCTCTGATGCGGTAACAGCCCCTCTTCCATGCCCACCAGATAGACGTAGGGAAATTCAAGGCCTTTTGAAGCATGCAGCGTCATCAGCTGTACCTGATCCAGCTCCTCATCGCTTTCGCCGCGCTCCATCATATCGCGCAGCGTAAAGCGCGTAACAACCTGCGTCAGCGTCATCGGCTCGTCCAGCTCGCTGCCCTCCAGCATCTCCGTCATCCACTGAAACAGCGTATTCACGTTCTTCATGCGCATTTCCGCCGCTTTCGGGCTGGCGGAAGTCTCGAACAGCCAACTCTCATAATCGATACCGCGGATCAGATCGCGCACGGCGCTGATGGGCTCGCGCTCGGCCAGGCGAGCAATCTCCTGTAGCCAGCCGGTAAAGCGCTGCAAATTTTCCAGACCGCGGCCGGTCAGCGTCTGGCCAAGCCCCAGATCGAAGCTGGCGCTGAACAGGCTTTTATTACGCTGGTTGGCCCATTCGCCCAGCTTTTGCAGCGTCGCCGGGCCGATTTCACGCCGCGGCGTATTGATAATGCGCAGAAAAGCGCTGTCGTCGTCCGGGTTGGTCAGCACGCGCAGATAGGCCAGCAAATCCTTGATCTCCGGGCGGGAGAAAAAGGAGGTGCCGCCTGAAATACGATAGGGGATGCGGTTCTGCATCAGCATTTTTTCAAACACGCGCGACTGGTGGTTGCCGCGATAAAGGATGGCGTAATCCTTGTACTGGGTTTTATTAATAAAGTGGTGCGCGATCAGCTCTCCGGTGACGCGCTCCGCTTCGTGATCCTCGTGATTGGCGCTCAGCACTTTCAGCTCGACGCCATAGCCCAGCTCAGAGAACAGGCGCTTTTCAAAGACGTGCGGGTTGTTGGCGATCAGAATGTTCGCCGCCTTCAGAATACGTCCGGTAGAGCGGTAATTCTGCTCCAGCTTGATCACCTGCAACGCGGGGAAGTCTTCTTTCAGCAGCACAAGGTTTTGCGGCCTGGCGCCCCGCCAGGAGTAAATCGACTGGTCATCATCGCCTACTACGGTAAAACGCGCCCGCGCACCCACCAGTAGCTTAACCAGCTCATACTGGCTGGTGTTGGTGTCCTGATACTCATCCACCAGCAGGTAACGGATACGCTGCTGCCAGCGCTCGCGCACCTCTTCATTACGTTGCAGCAGCAGCGTCGGCAGCAGGATCAGATCGTCAAAGTCCAGCACGTTGCACGATTTTAGATGCCGATCGTACAGTTCATAGCAGTGCGCGAAAATACGATCGCGCTCCGACTGGGCACGCGCCTGCGCCTGAGCCGGATCGATCAGATCGTTTTTCCAGTTGGAGATCGTTGAGATCAGCTGTTGCAGCAGATTTTTATCATTTTCCAGCCACTGCTCGGTCAGGTCTTTCAACAGCGCCAGCTGATCCTGATCGTCGAACAGCGAAAAGTTGGATTTCATGCCTAGCGCGGCATATTCGCGCTTGATGATCTCCAGCCCCAGGGTATGGAATGTGGAGATCATCAGGCCGCGCGCTTCTTTACGACCAAGCGTTTGCGCCACGCGCTCTTTCATCTCGCGCGACGCTTTGTTGGTAAAGGTAACGGCGGCGATATGACGAGCCTGATAACCACACTCGCGAATAAGGTGAGCAATTTTATTGGTTATCACGCGCGTCTTGCCGGAACCCGCGCCAGCCAGCACCAGGCAAGGGCCGGTGACGAATTCGACAGCGTGTTGTTGGCTGGGATTAAGGCGCATAGAAGTACTCAGTGAAAAGGAGGAGGGTTGATTAACAGCGTGGTAGTATATCCAGCAGCATCCATACGACTCAAGGCACGATCATGGCAAAAACCGCAGCGGCAATGCATATCCTTGTAAAGGAAGAAAAACTGGCGCAGGAACTTCTGGCCCAGCTGGAAAAGGGCGCCGACTTTGAAAAGCTGGCGAAAAAACACTCTACCTGTCCCAGCGGACGCAAAGGCGGACATTTAGGCGAGTTTAAAAAAGGGGCGATGGTGCCCGCTTTTGATAAAGTGGTATTTTCCTGTCCCCTGCTGACGCCTTACGGCCCTCTGCATACCCAGTTCGGTTATCACATCATTAAAGTGCTGTACCGAAACTAAAAAAAACGGGAGAGCGATGCGCTCTCCCGTTTTGCCTTCTACGGCTGCGGCCAATTAGCCGGCAACGCTGATACGTTTCATATCAGTCATGTAGCCGCGCAGCTTGCGGCCGACCGCTTCGATCGGATGGTTGCGCACCGCTTCATTCACGTCGCGCAGCTGAGCGTTATCAACCGCCGCCGGCGCCACTTCTTTTCCTAAATCGCCTGCCTGCAGCGTGGTCATAAACTCTTTCAGCAGCGGCACCGCCGCGTTAGCGAACAGGTAGTTGCCATATTCCGCAGTATCGGAAATCACCACGTTCATTTCATACAGACGTTTACGGGCGATGGTGTTAGCGATCAGCGGCAGCTCGTGCAGCGATTCATAATAGGCGGACTCTTCGATGATGCCGGAATCAACCATGGTTTCAAACGCCAGCTCAACGCCCGCTTTTACCATGGCGACCATCAGCACGCCGCGATCGTAATATTCCTGCTCGGAAATTTTTCCGTCATACTGCGGCGCGTTTTCAAACGCGGTCTGGCCGGTCTCTTCGCGCCAGGTCAGCAGTTTTTTATCGTCGTTCGCCCAGTCCGCCATCATGCCGGAAGAGAATTCGCCGGAAATGATGTCATCCATATGTTTCTGGAACAGCGGCGCCATAATGGTTTTCAGCTGCTCCGATAGAGCGTAAGCGCGCAGCTTAGCCGGGTTAGAGAGGCGGTCCATCATCAGGGTAATGCCGCCGTGCTTCAGGGATTCAGTGATGGTTTCCCAACCGAACTGCAACAGTTTGCCCGCGTAAGCTGGATCAACGCCCTCAGCCACCAGCTTGTCGTAGCACAGCAGAGAACCCGCCTGCAACATGCCGCAGAGAATGGTCTGCTCGCCCATCAGGTCAGATTTCACTTCGGCAACGAAGGAGGATTCCAGCACGCCCGCACGATGACCGCCGGTCGCCGCGGCCCAGGCTTTGGCGATCGCCATGCCTTCGCCTTTCGGATCGTTTTCTGGATGCACCGCGATCAGCGTTGGGACGCCGAAGCCGCGCTTGTACTCTTCGCGCACTTCCGTGCCCGGACATTTCGGCGCCACCATCACAACGGTAATGTCTTTACGGATCTGCTCGCCTACCTCAACGATATTGAAGCCGTGCGAATAGCCCAGCGCCGCGCCGTCTTTCATCAGCGGCTGCACTGCCTGCACGACGGATGAGTGCTGTTTGTCCGGCGTCAGGTTAACCACCAGATCGGCCTGCGGAATCAGCTCTTCATAGGTGCCGACTTTAAAGCCATTTTCGGTCGCCTTGCGCCAGGAAGCGCGTTTTTCCGCAATCGCTTCAGCGCGCAGCGCATAAGAAACGTCCAGACCAGAGTCACGCATGTTAAGGCCCTGGTTGAGACCCTGGGCGCCACAGCCAACGATGACGACTTTTTTCCCTTTCAGGTAGCTTGCTTCATCAGCAAATTCGTCGCGCGTCATAAAGCGACATTTACCTAATTGCGCCAGCTGCTGACGCAGGTTCAAGGTGTTGAAATAGTTAGCCATGGGCACTCCGTTTTTGAGGTTGTGTTTACCGTTATTTTATGGCGAAGCCGTATATTGCTTCGTCTGATATAGCCCCATCATATGACAGGAAATCCGTTGCTTAAATTGATATATTAACAACGCCGCATTGCAATAACTGCAACGTAAAAACGAGGCCTGAATCGCATGGATTTACGAGACCTGAAACTTTTTTTACATTTGGCCGAGAGTCGACACTTTGGTCGTACCGCCCGCGCAATGCACGTTTCGCCTTCCACCCTGTCGCGCCAGATACAGCGGCTGGAGGAGGATTTAGGGCAAAGCCTGTTTTTACGTGATAACCGTACCGTCACGCTGACCGAAGCAGGCGAACAACTGCGCCAGTTCGCGCAGCAAACGCTGCTGCAATATCAGCAGCTGCGTCACGCGATAGACCAGCACGGACCTTCGTTAAGCGGCGAACTGAAGCTGTTCTGCTCTGTAACCGCCGCCTACAGCCATCTGCCGCCGATCCTCGATCGTTTTCGCGCCGAGCATCCGCAGGTGGAAATCAAGCTCACTACCGGCGATGCCGCCGACGCGGTTGACAAAGTGCAAACCGGCGAAGCGGAGCTGGCGATTGCCGGTCGTCCTGAGATGCTGCCCGCCAGCATCGGCTTTACCCCGCTAGGGTATATTCCGCTGGTGCTGATCGCGCCAGCGCTGCCTTGCCCGGTTCGTCAGCAGGCGACGCAGCCCGATCCAGACTGGGCACAAATCCCCTTTATTCTGCCGGAACAGGGCCCGGCGCGACGCCGCATCGATCTGTGGTTCCGCCGTCGGCGCATTGCTAATCCGCTGATTTACGCCACCGTTTCCGGTCATGAAGCCATTGTTTCTATGGTGGCGCTGGGCTGTGGTATCGCTCTGCTGCCTGAGGTGGTATTGGAAAACAGCCCGGATCCGGTGCGCAACCGGGTTCTGGTGCTGGAAGATGTTGACGCCGTCGCGCCCTTTGAACTGGGCGTCTGCGTACAGAAAAAGCGGCTCAGCGAGCCGCTAATTAGCGCGTTCTGGCAGCTACTGTAATTATCCCGCCAGGAAAAAACGAAACGCCGGGTTTTCGCTTTCATCATGAAAGTCGTAGCCCAAAGCGGCAAGATGTTCGGCGAAGCGCGGTTCATCTTCGCCCTGCTCGAAAGCGGCCAGTACCCGACCATAGTCGGTGCCGTGACTGCGATAGTGGAACAGCGAAATATTCCAGTGCGCGCCCAGCGTTTGCAGAAATTTCAGCAGCGCGCCGGGCGCTTCAGGGAATTCGAAGCTGAAGAGACGCTCACGCAGCGGCCGGGAAGGTCGACCGCCTACCATATAGCGCACATGCAGCTTGGCCATCTCGTCATCAGAGAGATCGACGACCTGATAGCCACCTGCCGTTAATTCGCTGATAATTTCCCGACGCTCTTCGCGGCCGCGCGTCAGCCGCACCCCGACAAAAATGCAGGCGTTATCAGCATCGGCGTAACGGTAGTTAAACTCCGTTACCGCTCTGCCGCCCAGCGTCTGGCAGAACTTGAGAAAGCTGCCCTGCTGTTCGGGAATGGTGACGGCAAGCAGTGCTTCACGCTGTTCCCCCAGTTCACAGCGTTCGGAAACGTAGCGCAGCCCGTGGAAATTGACGTTCGCGCCGGAAAGGATATGCGCCAGCCGTTCGCCCTGCAGATTGTGCTGTTGGATATACTTCTTCATTCCCGCCAGCGCCAGCGCCCCGGAAGGCTCCGCCACCGCGCGCACATCCTCAAACAGATCTTTCATCGCCGCGCAGATGGCATCGCTGTCGACGGTGACGATATCATCCAGCCAGGCCTGGCAAAGACGAAAAGTTTCGCTGCCGATACGCTTCACCGCCACGCCTTCCGCAAACAACCCGACACGCGGCAGATCGACCGGCTCGCCCGCCTCCAGCGCCGCTTTCAGACAGGCGGAATCCGCCGCCTCTACCGCAATTACTTTAATTTGCGGCATCAGCTGTTTAATCAACACCGCGACTCCTGCCGCCAGCCCGCCGCCGCCGACCGGCACGAAAATGCGATCGAGATGCGCGTCCTGCTGCAACAGCTCCATCGCCAGCGTGCCCTGTCCGGCGATCACCGCCGGATGGTCAAAAGGCGGTACGAAGGTATAGCCCTGCTGTTCCGACAGCTCGATGGCTTTCGCCTTCGCCTCATCGAAATTAGCGCCGTACAGGTAAGTCTCACCGCCAAAGGCGCGCACCGCGTCGACTTTAATATCCGCCGTGGCGACCGGCATCACGATCAACGATTTAATGCCGAGTTTGCTGGCGGAAAGCGCCACGCCCTGCGCATGGTTGCCGGCAGAAGCGGTGACGACGCCGCGCGCCTTCTGCTCTTCGTTAAGCCCGGCGATCATCGCGTAGGCGCCCCGCAGCTTAAAGCTATGGACCGGTTGGCGATCTTCGCGCTTCACCAGCACCGTGTTGCCAAGGCGCGCGGAGAGCTTCTCCATATGCTGTAATGGCGTTACCTGCGCCACTTCATAAACGGGCGAGCGCAGCACGGCGCGCAGATATTCAGCGCCGCAGGGCGCCTCCGGTAACGGTTGAGACTCAGCCATCCTTAGCCTCCCAGCTTCGATTTGTCGCGTACAGCGCCTTTATCCGCGCTGGTCGCCAGCGAGGCGTAGGCGCGCAGTGCGAATGAAACCTGACGCTGACGCGAATGCGGCGTATACGCGGCGTCGCCGCGCGCTTCTTCCTCTTCGCGACGCGCATGCAGTTCGTTATCCGGCACATCCAGTCGGATGCCGCGATTCGGAATATCGATTTCGATCATATCGCCATCTTTCACCAGCGCGATGGTGCCGCCGCTGGCCGCTTCTGGCGAGGCATGGCCGATAGAGAGCCCTGAGGTGCCGCCGGAGAAACGTCCGTCGGTGATTAACGCGCAGCTCTTACCTAATCCCATCGATTTCAGGTAGGTGGTGGGATAAAGCATTTCCTGCATGCCCGGCCCGCCTTTCGGCCCTTCGTAACGGATAACGACTACATCGCCCGCGACCACTTTGCCACCCAGGATCGCTTCAACGGCGTCTTCCTGGCTTTCGTACACTTTCGCCGGGCCGCGGAAGGTCAGAATCTCTTTATCCACGCCTGCGGTTTTCACGATACAGCCATCTTCCGCCATGTTGCCGTACAGCACCGCCAGCCCGCCATCCTGGCTGAATGCATATTCGCGTGAGCGGATGCAGCCTTCGCGACGATCGTCGTCAAGCGTATCCCAGCGGCACTCCTGCGAAAACGCCTGAGTGGTGCGGATGCCTGCCGGTCCGGCGCGGAACATCTTTTTCACGGCCTCATCCTGCGTCAGCATGATGTCGTAGTTATCAAGCGTTTCACGCAGCGTGGTGCCCAGCACGTTATGAACGCTGGTATCCAACAGCCCGGCACGATCCAGCTCGCCCAGGATGCCGATTACGCCGCCAGCGCGATGAACATCTTCCATATGGTATTTCTGCGTGCTGGGCGCCACTTTGCATAAGTGCGGCACCTTGCGCGACAGGCGATCGATGTCGGAGATATTGAAATCGATTTCGCCTTCCTGCGCCGCCGCCAGCAGGTGCAGCACGGTGTTCGTAGAGCCGCCCATGGCGATATCCAACGTCATGGCGTTTTCAAAGGCGGCCTTATTCGCGATACTGCGCGGCAGCGCCGTTTCATCGTCCTGTTCGTAGTAGCGTTTCGCCAGCGTAACGATGCGCTTGCCGGCATTGATAAACAGCTCTTTGCGATCGGCATGGGTCGCCAGCAGCGAGCCGTTGCCCGGCTGAGACAGCCCCAGCGCTTCGGTCAGACAGTTCATTGAGTTCGCGGTGAACATGCCGGAGCAGGAGCCGCAGGTCGGACAGGCGGAACGCTCGATCTGCTCGCTGTCGGCGTCGCTGACGTTAGGGTTGGCGCCCTGAATCATGGCATCGACCAGGTCCAGCTTGATGATCTTATCGGAGAGCTTGGTTTTACCCGCCTCCATCGGCCCGCCGGAGACGAAAATCACCGGAATGTTCAGGCGCAGCGCGGCCATCATCATTCCCGGCGTGATTTTATCGCAGTTGGAGATGCAGACCATGGCGTCCGCGCAGTGCGCATTCACCATATATTCAACCGAGTCGGCAATCAGCTCGCGCGACGGCAGTGAATAGAGCATGCCTCCATGACCCATAGCGATGCCGTCATCGACCGCAATGGTGTTGAATTCTTTCGCCACGCCGCCGGCAGCTTCAATCTGATCGGCAACCAGCTTGCCCAGATCGCGCAGATGAACGTGTCCCGGCACGAACTGGGTGAAAGAGTTAACGACGGCGATAATCGGTTTGCCGAAATCCGCGTCAGTCATTCCTGTTGCGCGCCACAAGGCACGGGCACCGGCCATATTACGGCCATGAGTAGTAGTGGCGGAACGGTACTTAGGCATGCTCTGTTTACTCCAGTCTGGATAAATAAGCGGGCCCGACCGGGCGCCCGCAACTGTCTGTCTTATGGGTTTACCTGATCTAACCAGCCCCATTTATCTTCGGTTTCACCGGTGAACAGGCCAAAGAAGGCCTGCTGAATACGTTTGGTGATCGGCCCGCATTTGCCTTCGCCGACCTGGATGCCGTCTACGCTGCGCACCGGCGTGATTTCCGCCGCGGTGCCGGACATAAAGACTTCGTCCGCCAGGTAGAGGGACTCACGCGACAGTACCTGCTCGCGTACTTCAATGCCCGCATCTTTCGCCAGCTTGATAATGGCGTCGCGAGTGATGCCCGGCAGCGCGGAAGAGGTGAACGGCGGAGTGAAAAGGATGCCGTCTTTTACTTCAAACAGGTTCTCGCCCGCGCCTTCGGAGATATAGCCGTTGGTATCAAGCGCGATACCTTCCTGATAGCCGTGGCGGCGCGCTTCGCTGCCGACCAGCAGTGAGGAGAGGTAGTTGCCGCCCGCTTTCGCGGCGGTAGGAATAGTGTTCGGCGCAACACGGTTCCAGGAGGAAACCATCGCGTCGATGCCCTGCTCCAGCGCTTCAGCGCCCAAATAGGCGCCCCACGGGAACGCGGCGATGATTACGTCCGTGCTGTAGCCTTCCGGCGGGTTAACGCCCAGGCCAACGTCGCCGACAAAGGCCAGCGGGCGAATATAAGCGCTTTTCAGCTTGTTGACGCGCAGGACTTCGCGGCAGGCTTCCATCAGCTCATCCACGCTGTGCTTCAGCGGGAAGCGATAAATTTTGGCGGAGTCGTGCAGGCGCTGCATATGTTCACGATGACGGAAGACTACTGGTCCTTTGTGCGAGTCGTAGCAGCGGACGCCTTCAAAAACCGACGTGCCGTAATGCAGAGCATGAGACATGACGCTGACCTTCGCCTCTTCCCACTTCACCATCTCGCCGTTGAACCAGATAAAGTCTGCTTTCTTCGTACTCATTCTTATTTCCTTTCGCGACTATGCGCGGATTTGTTGTGTTGTCTGTTGTTGAATCTGGACGCAAGCGACATCCATCAGTTTGCTCAGCTGTGTTGACAGTAAATCGACTGAACGCAGGCTGGCAACGGTCATTTCAATATTAATATTTTCGGCGTTTGCGACGGCGGCCATATTCATGGCGCAAACCTGAAAGCCGCGATGACGGACAACGCGCAAAATACGTTCCAGAACTTCAGGGCGGAAACGCGCTTCGATAGACAACTGATGCTGGTTCATACGGTTTTCTCCATCATGTTTGCGTTGCTGGCGCCGGGTGGCACCAGAGGCCAGACGTTTTCATGCTCATCAATGGCCACATGCAACAACCAAGGTCCTTTACTGGTCAGCAGAGCATCTAATGCGGCGTCGACCTGATCTTTACGGGTAATACGCTGGCCAGGAATATCAAAGGCGCTTGCCAGCGTCAGAAAATCGGGATTATCAGAAAGGTTGGTTTCACTGTAGCGCTCAGAGAAAAAGAGCTGCTGCCACTGACGCACCATTCCCAAACGTTGGTTATCCAGCAGGACGATTTTGATCGGCAGAGCTTTACGTTTAATGGTGCCTAACTCCTGCACGTTCATCATGAAAGAGCCGTCGCCGGAGACGCAGATCACCATATCGTCAGGACGGGCGACCTGCGCGCCTACCGCAGCCGGCAGCCCGAAGCCCATGGTGCCCAGGCCGCTGGAAGTAATGAAATCCTGGGGCGCGTTGAAGGACATATGCTGCGCTGTCCACATCTGGTGCTGGCCGACATCGGTGGTCACAACAGCCCGCGCCGCTTTGCGGTCTGACAGCTGGCGCAGAAACAACGGCGCATAAATCGCCTCGCCGGGATGATCGTAGCGCCACCCATGCTGCGCCTTTAACGCCATGACTTCCGTACGCCATGCATCAATCTGGCATGGCTGCGTCAAAGCGGGCAGCAGGGTTTTTATATCGCCCTGTAAACCCACGTGCGCGCGGCGCAGCTTATTCAGCTCAGCCGGATCGATATCCATATGAATAACGCTGGCATGCGGTGCGAAGGTATCCAGCTTGCCGGTAACTCGATCGTCAAAGCGCGCGCCGACGGCAATCAGCAGATCGCACTGCTGGACGGCCAGATTCGCCGCTTTGGTGCCGTGCATGCCCAACATGCCGAGATAGCAAGGATCGCTGGGATCAGGCGCACCCAGACCTTTCAGCGTCGCAACGGCAGGTATACCCGTTTGCTGAACGAACTCACGCAACGTCGGTACCGCCTGCGCAATGCCGACGCCGCCGCCGATATATAAAACCGGCTTTTGCGCCTGGGCAATCAACGCGCGCGCCTGCGCGATCTCCTGATGCGGATGAGCCAGTGTTTCCTCTACGGGCAGCAGATGCGGCGTCAAGTCGCCGCTGGCGACCTGAATGTTTTTGGGAATATCGACCAGAACCGGGCCCGGACGGCCAGACTGCGCGATGGCGAAGGCTTCAGCCATCACTTCCGGCAATGTCTCCAGCGACTCGACTAAAAAGCTGTGTTTGGTACAGGCCAGCGACAGGCCTAATACATCGATTTCCTGAAAGGCGTCGGTGCCAATCAAAGGGGCAGCGACCTGGCCAGTGATGGCGACAACGGGAACAGAATCCATCATGGCATCGGCGAGACCGGTAATCAGGTTGGTGGCCCCTGGACCGGAAGTGGCGATACAGACGCCGACTTTCCCGGTAGCACGCGCGTAGCCAATAGCGGCCATGGCAGCGCCCTGCTCATGACGGCACAGTAGGTGTTCGACGCCTCCATCATAAAGCGCGTCGTAAACCGGCATAATCGCGCCGCCCGGATAGCCGAATACGGTTTCTACCCCTTGCGCACGCAACGCTTGAACCACCCACTGCGCTCCAGTCATCGTTATTCCCCTGTATTTTCCGGGGAACAACAGTGTTTTATGCTACTGTACATTGTTTGTTCCTCTTTCATTGACTGCCCCGATGCCTGACCATAAAAAAACCCCCGGACCTTTCGGTGCGGGGGTTCTTTTAGATTCAGGCTTGATTTTTAAGCCTTTCTTCCTCCGAGCGCAGCCCCGCACGGTGTGATAATAATCACCACCACGCTAATCACGACTAGGCTAATCACTCGTAGAAGGGCTTTCATATGATGTTCAAAATTTCACTTATTCGAAGTAATGCCTAAAGAGTTATCACAGACAGGCAGGGTTAGACAACCTTTTTTAATAGTTATTTTCAAGCTGCTTTAATGTAATTAGCAAAAAAGCTTTTTTATTCAAACAATAACCATGACTGAAAGTTATTCATTACGTCCCTTCCGTAATAAATAAAAAGCCTGACCCATTTTGAACCTGACGCTTTTTCATTCCGAACATCACAGGGACGTTTTTTTACGAGACGTCACGCAATGCGTTGTCGGACGCATCGCGTTATAAATAAACTCTGCGCATACTCCAGGCTTAAAGCAAAAAGGAGGGAGTATGTCTTTATCCCACGTTGCCACACGTGCAGCGCTTGGCGTCACGGCGCCACTGGTTACGGTGGAAGTACATATCAGCAATGGATTGCCAGGGCTTTCGCTGGTGGGTTTGGCCGAGACGACGGTAAAAGAGGCGCGCGATCGCGTACGTAGCGCTATCATCAACAGCGGCTTCACCTTTCCGGCTAAACGTATCACGGTTAATCTGGCCCCAGCGGATCTGCCTAAAGAGGGCGGACGTTTCGATCTTCCCATCGCCATCGCAATTCTCGCGGCTTCTGAACAGCTTCCTGAGGCTAAACTGGCACAGTTTGAATTCCTGGGCGAGCTGGCGCTCAGCGGAGCACTCAGAGGCGTACAGAGCGCCATCCCGGCGGCGATGGCGGCAAATGAAGCGGGCAGGACGCTGATCGTACCGGCGGAAAATGCGCCAGATGTCGGTTTAGTAGAAAAGAAAGAATCACTGGTTGCGGGAAATCTGCCGGAGGTATGTGCTTTTCTTCTTAATCAATGTCAGTTGCATCCCGGACACGCAGATTTACCGCAAGACGAGGCGAAAAGTGAAGATCTGCACGATATCATCGGTCAGCAGCAAGGTAAGCGCGCACTGGAGGTGGCCGCAGCGGGAGGACATAATCTGCTGCTTATCGGCCCGCCCGGCACAGGAAAGACTATGTTGGCGATGCGGCTCATTGGTCTGTTGCCGCCGCTTAGCGATCGGGAGGCGCTGGAGTGCGCGACCGTGGCAAGTATCATTAATAGTGGAGACGTTCATAAGCAATGGCGAAAACGTCCGTTTCGAACGCCTCATCATAGCTCAACACTGTATGCTCTGGTTGGCGGCGGTTCGCTTCCTCAGCCAGGTGAAATCACGCTGGCACATAATGGTATTTTATTCCTTGATGAGCTACCCGAATTTAGCCGTAAAACGCTGGATGCGCTGCGTGAGCCGCTTGAGACAGGGGAAATCACTATTTCACGCGCCCGCGCTAAAGTGAGCTGGCCAGCGCGCTTTCAGTTAGTTGCCGCTATGAACCCTGGCCCCTCAGGACATTACCAGGGCAAGCATAACCGCTGTACACCACAGCAGACGCTGCGTTACCTCAGCCGGTTATCAGGGCCGTTCCTCGATCGCTTTGATCTCTCTTTAGAGATTCCTCTTCTTCCCGCCGGAATGCTCAGCCAGCCGCATAAAGAAATGGAATCCAGCGCTCAGGTGCGGCAACGCGTTATCGCCGCGCGTAATCAGCAGTTAGCGCGTCAGGGAAAGATTAATGCATTAATGGATAACAATGAGGTGCAACGGTGGTGCGCGCTGGCGAAAGAGGATGCCGAATGGCTTGAATCAATACTTATTGCCCTGGGACTCTCCGTCAGGGCATGGCAAAGGCTACTGAAGGTATCGCGTACGATTGCCGATCTGGCTGGCGAGGAGGCGCTTACGCGTTCACATCTGCTGGAGGCGTTAAGCTATCGCGGGATGGATCGTATGTTAATTCATTTGCATAAAAGCCTGGAATGAAAATGGGGCCGCAGCCCCATCATTTTAACGCCAGCTTCTCAACAGGCGAGCAGCCTACGATTAATCTTCTGAATCGCTATAGTCTTCAACACCTTCCATCTGCGGCTTACCGCCAGAGAGGGTATGAAAACGTTTCGGACGCTTGATGCGTGTCATGTATTTACTCCATACACGCTCAGCTTCAGTTTGTGGTTCACGTAAACCACGACATACTTCTATAAACTGACGCTCTTCTTCTGTCACAGGTTCACGCCTGGCCAGATCAAGCTCATTGAACGCGTAACCATGCCTTTCGAGAAGCTGAGCTTCTTTAATAGTGAAATCACCGTGACGCGAAAACCCACGCGGGTAGTGTTTGTTATCAAAAAAACGATTAGTTGTTGCGAAGCTATCCGCCATTTTACACGCTCCTAACTCTTCTATGGCCGTGCGATTTATGGCGCGGAGTATTAGTTAGGCTTGACAGAGTGTAAAACAAAACATTTAAATCATTACGACAAACATTTTTTTGGAGTTGGCTGTGGATACGGAATTACTGAAGACCTTTCTTGAAGTGAGCAGAACGCGCCATTTTGGACGCGCCGCAGAAGCGCTCTATTTGACGCAATCCGCCGTCAGTTTTCGCATCAGACAGCTGGAAAATCAGCTGGGCGTGAACCTTTTTACCCGGCACCGCAATAATATACGGCTTACTTCCGCCGGCGAGCGCTTGCTTCCTTATGCAGAGAGCCTGATGAGTACCTGGCTAATGGCTAAAAAGGAAGTCGCCCATACTCAGCAGCATCATGAACTCTCTATCGGCGCCAGCGCATCCCTGTGGGAAGCTTATCTGACGCCCTGGCTACAAACGCTTTATGAAAACCGTGAGAGTCTTCATTTGGAAGCACGCGTAGCGCAGAGGCATCTGTTGGTAAAACAGCTGCATGAGCGACAGCTCGATCTGTTAATTACGACAGAAGCGCCAAAAATGGACGAGCTGACAAGCCAGCAGATCGGTCATATTTCTCTTACCCTTTTCCGCTCACGTAAAAGTGAAAAACGGGAGAAATATGACTATATCAAGCTGGAGTGGGGCGCAGACTTTCATCAGCATGAAAGTTATCTGGCTGGCGCCGATGATGTGCCCGTGCTGACCACAACCTCTGCGCATTTAACTCGACAGCTTTTGCATACAACCGGGGCTTGTGCATTTTTGCCAGATAGCTGGATGCAGCTCTATCCCGATTTAACGGTCATTCCTGATACGCCTGTCGCTGTTCGGCCTTTATACGCCGTGTGGTTGCAGAATAGCGATCAACAAACGCATATCCGACAGCTGCTGAAGTTCCCGGTACTGATACAAGCATGACATTTTAATAAACAGGGAGTTATAAAAGACGGGAGGGGTGAGGCTATTTCCGCTCATCCCGGGAGGATGGAGCCGCCAGGTAAAATAAACGCAAAAAAAAATCCTTTGCGTTAGCAAAGGATCCTTTATCTGGCAGGGGCGGAGGGACTCGAACCCCCAACACCCGGTTTTGGAGACCGGTGCTCTACCAATTGAACTACGCCCCTAAATAGGGTGGCGGTGCGGACGGGACTCGAACCCGCGACCCCCGGCGTGACAGGCCGGTATTCTAACCGACTGAACTACCGCACCACCGAATACTGCATTACCAGCGGGGTCTCGCTGATAACCGGTGTCGACCTTTACAGGACTAAC
>NZ_JANION010000146.1:0-18265 GCF_024610815.1 Mixta sp. | reverse complement strand
GGTGGTTTTATCGGCGTTGACGCCTTTTTCGTGATTTCCGGTTTTCTGATCGGCGGCATTATTAATAAAGAAATCGGTCAGGGCGTTTTTAGTTTTAAAAATTTCTATATTCGGCGAATTCGGCGTATTGCCCCGGCGCTGTTCTTTATGATGGCCGTTATTTTCGCCCTCTGTTATCTCCTTTTATCCCCGCTGGAATTCCGCGATCTCACTAAATATGGCACCTTCGTTTTCCTCTCTTTGCCTAACGTCGCGTTATTAAAAGGCAGCGACTACTTCAGCAGCTCAGCCGATTTAAATCCGCTGTTGATGACCTGGTCGCTGGGAATTGAAGAGCAATTCTACTTTATTCTGCCTTTTATTCTGCTGTTGGCCAGCCGCCGACGCTGGTCGGCGAAGACTGTTATCTGGACATTGTCGCTGCTGTCGCTGGTCGCCAGTATTATCCTGACGCCGGTAAATGTGAAAAACGCCTTTTACCTGCTGCATACCCGCGCCTGGGAACTGGGTGCAGGCGTGCTGCTGGCGCTTTATCTGCCACAGCCCGTCGGCGGCAAAGCGGCGAACAGCCTGACGCTTAGCGGCCTGCTATTGTTGATATTGCCCGCGATGCTGCTGGAGAAAGGCAACAGCTTTCCCGGTTTTTTAGCCTTGCTGCCGGTACTGGGCGCGGTGCTGCTGCTGGCGGCGCGAGGCTCCATCAGCCGCTGGCTGCTGGAAAACCGCCCAATGCGTTATATCGGTAAAGTATCCTATTCATGGTATCTCTGGCACTGGCCGTTACTCAGCATCGCCCGCATCTGCAGCGATCGTCCTCTGAACGTCACACAGGCGCTGGTCATCTGCGCCCTGGCTTTCGCCGTGGCGGCCCTCTCCTGGCATTGGGTGGAACAGCCCTTTCGTCGGCCCAGCGGCAGCGACCGTAAGGTCATCGCTGGCTACTGCCTGATTTCCAGCGTGGCGGCCGTCGCATTCTTTTCGGCCTATATGATGGGCGGACTGAAATATCGTATGAACGATCTGGTGAACGAGGGTGAAAAGTATAAAATTACGGCGCAAAGCAACCCCTGCCTGCGCGACTATGGAACCAGTACGCCTTCTTACAATAAATTGTGCCTGCCGGATACCTCCACGCCGGGCGTTGCGCTGCTCGGCGACAGCCATGCGGCCGCGTTGCGCAGCGCGGTGGCGCAATATGCATTGAAGAAACATAAGCCTTTGCTGCAAATTACTAAAGCATCCTGCCCTTTCCTGGCTGGCGTTACCCGCTACGTCTCCGATCACCCGAACCATGCGCGGCAATGTCAGCAGTTTAATGAGGCGGCAATGAATATTGCGCTAAGCGATAAAGTCGATGAGGTCATCATCTCCGCCTACTGGACGTCCGGCATCAGTATCCTTCCTGGTTTTGGTTACCGCGATATCGCCGGGAATATCGACGATAACTACGTCGCCTTCAATCAGGGGATGGAGCAGGCCATTGCCCGCCTGCAGGCGGCAGGTAAAAAAATCACCATCATCGAAGATGTGCCTAATCTTGATGTCGATCCGCTGCGCCTGCATAACAACCGCAATATTCCGCTGCGTAAGGAATTGAATCAGTTTCTGACACGCTGGAACGGCATGCCAATGCCAGGCGACCGCACCCACCTGTTCCATCTGCCGGAGCTTAAGATGGAGCGCATGTTAACCGCCTGGCGCGATCGCGGCGTGAAGGTGGTGTCGATAAAAGAAAATCTCTGTTCGACGGAGGGATGCCTTATCTCCAGAGATAATATGCCGCTCTATTATGACGCTAATCACCTGACCGAGCTGGGCAGCAACATCGCGCTGGGCGACCGGCTCTGATACAGAAAACAGAGCGTTGATCCACGCTTCCACGGGCACAAAAAAAGCCGCATCGCTGCGGCTTTTTTATGGAGCAAATTAACGACGTCGCATCATCAGCTTATAACCTGCCAGCAGCAGCACTATCCAGATGGCGCCGACGTAGAGCGACACGCGCGTATCCGGGAAATAACCAATCAAGCCGATAATAAAGAGCAGGAACAGCACGCCGAATGCGGCGGTATAGCGGCCGCCCGGCATAGCGAACTTTAGCGCTTTCTCCTGCTGCTTGTTCAGCGTTCGACGGAAGGCGATCTGCGAGCACAGGATCATAATCCATACCCAGACGGTGGCGAAAGTCGCCAGCGAAGCGATCACCAGAAACACTTTTTCCGGCATCAGGTAGTTAAGATAAACCGCCACCAGCATCGCCAGCATCATCACTACGACCGTTACCCACGGAATGCCGCGATCCGACACTTTCATAAACATCTTCGGCGCATGGCCCTGCTGCGCCATGCCGTGCAGCATGCGTCCCACGCCGAACACGTCGCTGTTGATTGCCGACAGCGAGGCGGTCAGCACCACGAAG
The DNA here is from genome assembly GCF_024610815.1 of Mixta sp. Classification (NCBI taxonomy): domain Bacteria; kingdom Pseudomonadati; phylum Pseudomonadota; class Gammaproteobacteria; order Enterobacterales; family Erwiniaceae; genus Mixta; species Mixta sp. The sequence goes on along the minus strand of NZ_JANION010000146.1, from coordinate 15,846 downwards.
TTCAGAATCGACGCCGCCGCCGCGATGCCTAAATGCTGGAAGGTCAGTACAAACGGACTGCCCTGCGTGCCTACCTGATTCCAGGGATAGATTGACATAATCACAAACAGCGTGCCGACGTAAAACACCAGGATACGCCACGGCACCGAGTTGATGGCGCGCGGAATCGATTTTTCCGGGTCTTCCGCTTCACCGGCGGTAATGCCGATAATTTCAATGCCGCCGTAGGCGAACATCACCATTTGCAGCGACAGCAGCATGCCGACGACGCCGTGGGCGAAGAAGCCGCCGTTGGTCCAGAGATTATGGATGCCGGTCGGCTCGCCGCCATTGCCGATGCCCCAGATAATCATCCCTAAGCCCGCCACGATCATGATGATGATGGTGGCGACCTTAAAGAACGAGAACCAGAACTCCACTTCACCGAAAGCTTTGACGCTCATCAGATTGATGCCGCCGATTACCAGCACTACGCTCAGCACCCAAATCCAGTGCGGCACTTCCGGGAACCAGACGCCCATATAGATGCCGAACGCCGTCACGTCAGCAATGGCGACAATCAGAATTTCAAAACAGTAGGTCCAGCCGGTGATATAGCCCGCCATCGGACCGAGGTAATCCTGTGCGTAGCGCGAGAAGGAACTGGACTGTGGATTGTTGACGGACATCTCGCCCAGCGCGCGCATGATGATATAGGCTACCGCGCCGCCGATAATATAGGCCAGCAGCACGCTCGGCCCGGCCATTTTTATTGCATCGGCAGAACCGTAAAACAGTCCGGTACCAATCGCCGACCCCAGCGCCATAAAACGGATATGGCGTGTGCTCAATCCCCGTTTGAGCTTATTGGTTTCTTGCATAGTGACATCTTACCTGTGGAAATGAAAAACCACGGGCAAGCCCGTGGTTAAACTGAATGAATCAGGTTTAATGATGCGCCCTGACCTGTTGCTGGCCCATCAGGCGGTCGGCGATCGCCGCAATAAGCAGCATGACCAGCGAAGGCGGCAGCCAGGCAAGTCCCTGTTCGGCCAGCGGCAGGTGCTGGCTGATGGCGGGCAACGCATCTTTAAAGCCGGTGCTTTTAATCGCGTCGATGATACCAAATACCAGGCTAACAAGCATGGTCGGCGCAACGATACGCGTGGTTTTGTTCCACCAGCTCAGGGTAAAACTCAAAACAACCAGGACGATGCAGGGCGGATAGATCGCCGTCAGCACCGGAATGGAGATCTGAATCAGGTGGCTCAGGCCGAGGTTGGAGACCACCATCGAGAACAGGCCGAGGATAAACACCAGCGTTTTATAGGAAAACGGCAGGTATTGCGCGAAGAACTCAGCGCAGGCGCAGGTCAGGCCGACTGCCGTCACCATGCAGGCGATGAAGATCAGCGCGGCGAGGAAGAAGCTGCCCATGCCGCCAAAGGTATGCTGCACATAGGCGTGCAGGATCGCGGCGCCGTTGGCGTTCTGATCGGCCAGCGAACCGCTGCCCGCGCCCAGCTTAAACAGGCTCAGGTAGACCAGCGTCAGGCCGACGCCAGCGATCAGACCCGCCAGAATGGTGTAGCGCGTCAACAGACTCGCCTCTTCCACGCCGCGGGAACGCGCGGCGTTGACGATAACGATGCCGAAGACCAGCGCGCCCAGCGTATCCATAGTGAGATAGCCGTTAACGAAGCCGCTGGAGAACGCCGCATTCTGATAGGCGTCGGTCGCGGTGATCGGGCTGCCCGCCGGCCACAGCAGCGCGGCAATACCCAGCACCACCAGCGCGAAAATTTTCAGCGGCGCGAGAATATGACCAACGGTATCCAGCAGTTTGCCCGGATAGAGCGATACGCCAATCACCAGCGCAAAGTAGACCAGGCTGTAAACCAGCAGCGGCAGCGCGCCGTCGCCGGTCAGCGGCGCAATGCCGATCTCAAACGAAACGGTGGCGGTACGCGGTGTGGCGAACAGCGGTCCCACGGCGAGATAGCAGACCGTCGCCAGCAGCACGCCGGCCGCTTTGCCGATCGGGGTGCTGAGCGCGTCGATGCCGCCGCCCACGCGCGCCAGCGCGATGACCGTTATCACGGGCAGACCGACTGCGGTTACCAGGAAACCAAGCGCCGCAATCCAGACATGCTCGCCTGACTGCAAACCAACCATAGGAGGGAAGATAATATTGCCTGCGCCGACAAACAGGGCGAACGTCATAAAGCCCAGCGCAATGATGTCTTTCGACGTTAAACGATGTGTCATAGAACTGTATTGCCTGCTACTGATGTTGCGGTGGATGTTGTGTTAAGGCTTACCGCACCCTCTCTGCGCTACAAATGCTGGCGACTCAGGCAATTACCTGAATTTATGCTGATTCACGACGCCAGGCGCAGGTGATTTGAGCTGATTTTGTTCTTTTCACAGAGGGAAACCGCGATAAGGGGCATAAGTAAAACGTTTATAGCGGAGAAAGGCAATACAGGATCGGAAAAGCAGAACGATATAACGAATATAGATTTCAGACCAGAGAATCACTTCAAATTATGACTAAAGGACATTACATGATGTGACTTTTTTTTCGCCAGCCCGGCGTTATTTTCTTCATTTAATCCTGGCCGCATGCACAAAAGGCGCGTTTTCACGCGCCTGTCTGCACAAATTTACGCCAGTTACCAGACGTTTTTCGCGATATCCACCACCAGGCGCAGTTTTTCCCACTGCTGCGCCTCGCTCAGATTGTTCCCCTCTTCCGTCGAGGCGAAACCGCACTGCGGGCTGAGGCAGATCTGATTGATATCGACATACTGCGCCGCTTCGGCGATGCGCGCCTTCACGGTCTGCGGATCTTCCAGCGCGCCCTCTTTGGTGGTGATCAGGCCCAGCACCACCTGCTGATGGCCCGGCTTGATATAGCGCAGCGGTTCGAAGCCGCCGGAACGTTCATTGTCATATTCAAGGAAGAACGCATCGATGTTGACGCCGCCGAACAGGATCTCCGCCACCGGTTCATAACCGCCTTCGGAAATCCAGGTCGAGCGGAAGTTGCCGCGGCAAACATGCAGCCCGACGGTCAGATCGGCCGGCTTGCCTTCCAACGCCTTATTCAGCACACGCGCATAGGTCTGTGCCAGCTCGTCCGGGTTGTCGCCGCGCTCACGGATCTGACGTTTCTGATCTTCCGAGCAGAGATAGGCCCAGACGGTATCGTCGAGCTGCAGATAGCGGCAGCCCGCGTCATAGAATGCTTTGATGGCGTCGCGGTAAGTCTGCGCCAGGTCGTCGAAATAGTCCGCCAGATCGGGATAGACTTCAGCGTCGATCATTTTACGGCCGCCGCGGAAATGCAGCACGCTTGGGCTGGGGATAGTCATTTTCGCCACTGCATCGCCGCTGATACTGTTCAGGTAGCGGAAATCTTCCAGCATCGGATGGTCGCCGAAGCCGAGCTTGCCGGTAACGCGCACGCCGCGCGCTTTGGTTTGAATGCCGTTGAACTGGATGCCCTGCTCCGCCTCATAGCGTTCCACACCCTGTAAGCCATCGAAGAAATCGAAGTGCCACCAGGCGCGGCGGAATTCGCCGTCGGTCACGACCTGTAATCCGGCAGCCAGCTGCTGCTCAACGACATGGTGGATCTCTTCATCTTCCACGCGGCGCAGCGCGGCGGCGTCAATCTCGCCCGCGGCAAACTGCTCGCGGGCGCGCTTGATGGCGGCCGGACGTAAAAAGCTGCCAACCACGTCGGCGCGGAAAGGGGCAGTTGTTCTTTGCATGACGTTCAACTCCTGTTACGAGGCGATGATCCCGCCCCGTTGGTTTACCGGTGAAATAGTTTCAGACTCTTATTTTTAAGACTTCTGGATGTCTATATGTCTGAAAGCAGACTCTCATGACTTTTAGCAGGCGGCAAGGGAAGAAATTTCATTAACCATGAATAATATTCATGTTAACGGGTGAAACGTCTGTAAAAACGCCTTTAGGGCAATGCAAACAGGCTGACATCATGAGAAACGGTCATAAGACGTTGAATCTCCCTCAGACGCGCCGGAAAAAAGTAAAACAGCGGAGCGATATTCCTGCCGCAGACGAGAGGAAAACATACTCCTGCACTACGGTGACGAAGCCAGCGACAAAAGCGTAACGCCCTGCGTTAAAAACGACGACGCAAGCGCATCATCAGAGCTGCAACAGCGCTTTCGCCTCAGCAATCTGCCGATCGGAAAGCGGCAGGTAGCCCGCCTGGCTGACCAGCGCCTGTCCTTCCGGCGACAGCACCTGACGCAGAAACGCGGCGGTCAGCGGCTCCGGCGCCTTGCCCGGCGGCTTATTGATATAGATATAGAGCGGTCGCGCGTAGGGGTAGCGACCGCTGCGGATCGTAGTCGCATCAGGCATCACCGCCTCACCCTCTTTCGCCAGCGCCAGCATTTTTACGCCGCTGATATGAAACCCAAAGCTGGCGTAGCCGATGGCGTTGAGGTTGGCGGCCACCGCCTGCACCACCGCCGCCGAGCCGGGATATTCGCCGACGTCCTGACGGAAATCACCGCCGCACAGCGCCTGCTGCTTAAAGTAGCCCCAGGTGCCCGATGCGGAGTTGCGGCCCAAGCGTTGCAATGGCCGCTGCCGCCAGCCGGGCTGCGTCAATTGCAGGTCGCCCCAGGCGCGCGGCGCAGACGCAGCGCCGCAGCGACGGGTAATGGAAAAGATGGCGTCCAGCTGCCGTGCGTTAAGCTGGGTTAGCGGATTATCCTGATTCACTACGACCACCAGCGCGTCCAGCGCCACCGGCACCGCCAGCGGCGGATAGCCGTAGCGCTGCTGAAACAGCTGGCGTTCAGCCGGCTGCATCGGTCGACTCATGGCGCCCAGCTGCGCGGCGCCCGCAGCCAAAGCGGTGGGCGCGGTAGAGGACCCCGCCGCCTGCACCTGTACGTTGACGCCTGGATACTGGCGGTTAAAACTTTCGCCCCACAGCGCCATCAGGTTGCCGAGCGTATCGGAACCGACGCTGCTAAGATTGCCCGCCAGTATCGCAGGTTTAGCCTGCAGCGCGCCGGAAAAAAGCAGCAGTGCTACGGTAATGATCACTTTCATGCCTGGCGTCCATCAGGATTTATGCGCCGCATTGTCCGGCAGTTGCGGGCCGACAATCAACCTTGTCGGCAGAATAAAGCTGAAACAGGTCTCTTTATGCGGCTCGCTGGTGATAGTTAAGCGCGATCCGTGATGGCTCAGGGCATGTTTCACAATCGCCAGCCCCAGCCCGCTGCCGCCGGTGGCGCGCGATCGCGCCTTATCGACGCGGTAAAAGCGTTCGGTGAGGCGCGGCAGATGCTCGACGGCGATGCCCGGCCCGTTATCCTTCACGGCGAACAGCGCTCCCTGTTTGTTATGCAGCCAGCAGACGTCAATGCGCGTTCCTTCCGGCGTATGGTTCACCGCGTTATAGACCAGATTGGAGATGGCGCTGCGCAATTGCTCCTCGTTGCCGAAAACTTTCAGGTGCGGATCGGTATGAAAGGCAATCTCGTGGCGTCCGCCGCTGAGCGTCTCCGCTTCGCGCTGCAGCAGCCGCAGCATCATCGGCACGTCGACCTTCTCCGCCAGATCGATGGCGGGCGCCGCCTCGATGCGCGACAGCGTCAGCAGCTGTTTCACCAGCCCGTCCATGCGCCGCGTCTGCTCCTGCATGGTTTGCAGCGCCTTTTCGCGCGCTTTGCCTTCCAGCACCGCGTCGCCCATCATCTCCAGGTAGCCCTGCAACACCGTCAGCGGCGTGCGCAGCTCGTGGCTGACGTTAGCGAAAAAGTTGCGCCGCGCCCCTTCCAGCTGATGCATCTGCGTCACGTCGCGCGCTACCAGCAGCCACTGGCCTTCGCTGTAGGGCATCACGCGGAACTCCATATGCAGCTGGTTGTTCATCACCAGCGTCAGCGGACGGGAAAACTCCTGCTGGCGCAGATAGCGCGAAAACTCAGGATAGCGCAGCAGGTTAAGGATATTCTGGCCGTTATCTTCCGGCCAGCGCAGCCCCAGATGCTGCTGCGCCAGGCCGTTGCACCAGAAAATAGTGCCTTCGTCGGTCGTTAGCACCACCGCGTCAGGCAGCGACTCCGCGCCGCTGCGAAAGCGTTTGATCAGGTTGCCCAGCTCGCGGCGGCGACGGCGGTTGCGCAGCTGCATCTGGTAAAGGCCATAAAACAGCGGCTCCCAGCTCGCCTGGCCGGTGGGCGGCGTCATGGTGCGGTCGGTCCACAGCCAGTGCGACAGCCGCAGCAGATTCCAGAAATGCCAGCCCAGCAACAGCAGCACGGCGCCCAGCAGGAACCAGGGGAGATAGCCGGTCAGCAGGCCGAGTAGCAGCGCCGGCAGGCAGACCAACAGCAGTTCCAGTAAAAGTCTCTTCCAGGAGAGGCGTTCCAGCACGAGGCAAACTCCGATCAGTAACGCGCGGAGAAACGATACCCCGTTCCACGTACGGTTTGCACCATCCGATCGTGTCCGGTCAGCTCCAGTGCTTTGCGCAGGCGGCGTATATGCACGTCCACCGTGCGATCTTCTACGTAGACGTTGGTGCCCCAGACGTTGTTCAACAGCTGTTCGCGGCTGTAGACGCGCTCCGGGTGCGTCATAAAAAAGTGCAGCAGCTTATATTCGGTCGGGCCCATTTCCAGCGGCGTGGTGTCCGACATGACGCGGTGCGAGGAAGGGTCGAGGCTCAATCCCTGAATTTCAATCACCTCTTCCACCGCCATCGGCGAAATGCGGCGCATTACCGCTTTGATGCGCGCCACCAGCTCTTTCGGCGAGAAGGGTTTGGTAATGTAGTCGTCAGCGCCCACTTCCAGACCACGCACGCGATCTTCTTCTTCGCCGCGCGCCGTCAGCATCATCACCGGAATGTCGCGCGTCATCGCTTCGCGCTTGAGATGTTTAATAAACTGAATGCCGCTGCCGCCGGGCAGCATCCAGTCCAGCAGGATCAGATCGGGCCAGGGTTCGATAAGCAGGTTAACAGCGCTGTCGTAATCATCCGCCTCTATCGGCTGATAATCGTTCTGCTCCAACACGAAACACAACATTTCCCTGATGGGGGCTTCATCTTCGACAACCAGAATGCGCTTAGCCATTATTGCTCCTGCGAATGTGACGTTCTGTCACGGGAATTTGCGGCGTCATTATGCGTCAGTTTTATGACAGATTTATGAAAAATGCACGGGCTGCGCGACGCTTAAGTAACGCTTTTGTGACGTGCTCGCAGCGGATTTTACCTGGTCTGCGCCAGCGCTCTGGTTATAATCGCCTCCGGCGTTCTGCTTTTAGCTGGGAGTTCTATGCGCATTATCCATACTTCAGACTGGCATCTCGGCCAGTTTTTCTATACCCGCAGTCGGGCCGCCGAGCATCAGGCCTTTTTTAACTGGCTGATCGACCGCGTGGAGGAGCATCAGGTGGATGCGGTGATCGTGGCGGGCGATATTTTCGATACCGGCTCGCCTCCCAGCTACGCGCGCGAACTCTACAACCGTTTCGTGGTGGATTTGCAACGCACCGGCTGCCAGCTGATTGTGCTGGGCGGCAACCATGACTCCGTCGCCACCCTTAACGAATCGCGCGAGCTGCTCGCCTGTCTGAATGCGCAGGTGATCGCCGCCGCCAGCGGCAATCCCGAAGAGCAAGTGCTTACCCTGAAAACGCGCCAGGGCGAGCCGGGCGCTATCCTCTGCGCCATCCCCTACCTGCGCCCGCGCGATATTATGCGCAGCCAGGCGGGCCAGTCCGGCGAGCAGAAGCAGCTGACGCTGCTCAGCGCCATCACGCAACACTATCAGCGCAGCTATCAGCATGCGCGCAGGCTGAGCGAACAGGCGACGACGCCGCTGCCGGTGATCGCCACCGGTCATCTCACCACCGTCGGCGTCAGTAAGAGCGAAGCGGTGCGCGATATCTATATCGGCACGCTCGACGCCTTTCCTGCGCAGGCGTTTCCGCCCGCCGACTATATCGCGCTGGGTCATATCCATCGTGCGCAGCGCATCGCCAACAGCGAGCATATTCGCTACAGCGGGTCGCCGCTGCCGCTCAGCTTCGACGAGCTGGGCAGCGAGAAAAGCGTCTTTCTGGTAAGTTTTGCCGACGGCAAACTGGCGCGCGTCACGCCGCTGCCGGTGCCCTGCTTCCAGCCGATGCAAACGATCAAAGGCACGCTGGCGGAAATCGAGGCGCAGCTGAAGCCGTTTGCCGACGCCAGCCCGGAACAGCCGGTCTGGCTCGATATCGAAATCACCACCCAAGAGTACCTGCACAATATGCAGCAGCATATTCAGGCGCTGACGGAAGGACTGCCGGTCGAGGTGCTGCTGATGCGCCGCAGTCGCGAACTGCGCGAACGCGCGCTGGCGCGCCTGCAAAACGAGACGCTGAGCGAGCTCAAGGTTGAAGAGGTGTTCGAGCGGCGGCTGGAACAGGAGGAAGAGACCGACGAGGCGCGGCTACAGCGCGTGCGTCAGCTGTTCAGCGGCACGCTGGAGGCGCTGCATCATGGCGAGGAGAGCCAGCCATGAAAATCCTTTCGCTGCGCTTTAAAAATATCAACTCGCTGAAGGGCGAGTGGAAAATCGACTTCACCCGCGAACCGTTCGCCAGCAGCGGCCTGTTCGCCATTACCGGCCCCACCGGCGCCGGTAAAACCACCCTGCTCGACGCCATCTGCCTGGCGCTCTATCACGAAACCTCGCGGCTGGGCAAAATCTCGCAAACGCAGAACGAGCTGATCAGCCGCGATACCGCTGAATGTCTGGCCGAGGTGGAATTTGAGGTCAAAGGCGAAGCCTGGCGCGCCTTCTGGAGTCAGAACCGGGCGCGCGGCGCGGTGGACGGCAACCTGCAGGCGCCGCGCGTCGAGCTGGCGCGCTGCGCGGACAATGTTATCGTCGCCGACAAGGTTAAAGATAAGCTGGAGATGATCGCCCAGCTAACCGGACTCGACTTTGCCCGCTTCACCAAATCGATGATGCTGTCGCAGGGGCAGTTCGCCGCGTTTCTCAACGCCGACGCCAACGACCGCGCCGAACTGCTGGAGGAGCTGACCGGCACCGAGATCTACGGCCAGCTTTCCGCGCGCATCTATGAACAGCACAAGCAGGCGCGCATCGAGCTGGACCAGTTGCGCGCGCGGGCGGCGGGCATGGCGCTGCTGGAGCCGGCGGCGCGTCAGGAACTTGAGCAGGCATTAGGCGCACTGACGCAGCAGGAACAAGAGCTGCAAAAACAGTTAGCGCTTACTCAGCAGCAACACCAGTGGCTCAGCCAGCAGCAGCGTCTGACTCAGGAAACGGAGCAGGCCGCCGACGCTCAGCGTCAGGCGGAAAGCGACTGGCAACAGGCGGAACCGGCGCGTCAGCAGCTGGCGCGGGCGGAACCGGCGGAAAAGCTGCGTCCGCTCTGGCAACAGCGCAGCCAGCTACAGCAGGATCTGCAACAGCTGGCGCAGCAAACGCAGCAGCTGACTGCCGCGCTCAAACTCGAAAGCGAGCAGTTACTTACAATGCAACAGGCGCAGTTGCTGGCCGAACAGGAGAATAAACGGCTCAACGACCAGTGGCGTCAGCAGGAAACGCTGATCAACGACCAGGTGATCCCGCTCGACCATCAGATCGCTACCCTGACGCAGCAGCTGACGCTGCAACAACAGAATCTGGAGGAAAGCCAGCGCACGCAGCAGCAGCGCGAGCAGCGCCGACGCCAGCTCAGCGACGAACGGCAGACCCTGCTTTCGCAGCAGCAGCAAGAGCAACAGTGGCGCCGCGACCATGCCGGAGTGGCGGACTGGGGCGAGCGGCTGGGCGGCTGGCGCGAGCGTTTTCAGCAGCAGCAACAGCTGCGACAGAACCTGACGGCGATGCAGGAAAAACAGCGCCAGCATCAGCAGCAGCTGAATGAACAGCAGCAGCTGTCCGATCGACTCGCTTCAGCGTCGACGCCGCTGGAAAGCGAGCTTGAACGCGCGCGTCAGCACGCGGCACAGGCTGAGCAAGCGCTTACTGCGTTAGAAGAGCAGCAGCCGGAAAGCGCGCTGCGCCGTCAGCTGGAGCAACAGCAGCGGCAGCGACCGCTACGGCAAAAGCTGGCGATCTGCTTTTCCACCCTGCGCCCTCTCAGCCAGCGTCATACGCAACAGCAGCAGGAGCTGCTGGCGCTGGATGAACTAATCGTGCAGCAAACGCAGCAGCTGGAACAGCGTCGCCAGGCGTGGAAAGAGAAGCACCAGCACCGGATCGACCTGCAAAAGCGCCTGGAGCTGGAGCAGCGCATCGTCAGTCTGGAGCAGGAGCGCGCCCGCCTGATCGCCGGCGAGCCCTGTCCGCTCTGCGGCGCCACCGAGCATCCGGCGGTGGCGCACTATCAAACCCTGACGCTGAACGAGAATCAGCAGCGGCTGGAGAACGTGCGCCAGCAGGAAGAGCAGCTGCGCATCGAAGGCGTCACCTGCGGCGAGCAGCTGAAGGCGTTGCAAAGCCAGCAGCAGCGGCTGATGCAGCAACAGCAGACGCTGAGCGCCGAACTGACGCGCCAGCAGGATGAGTGGCATACGCTGCTGGCCGCCGCCGAACTGACGCTGGCGCCGGAAGACGAAGCGGGACTCAGCGCCTGGATCGAACAGCAGGAACGGCAGGAGAGCGAGCTTCAGGCGCAGCTGCAACAGCGCGAAGGCGCCGCACGCCTTTATCAGCAGGCGAAAGAGGCGCTGGCGGCCTGTCAGCAGCGCTGGCAACAGCAGCATCAGGCGCGCCAGCTGGCGGAACAACAGCTGGGCTATCTGCGTCAGCAACGGCAGGAGGCGGAACAGCAGCAGCGGCAGTTAAGCGAACAGCTGGCGCTGCTGGACGAAGCTCTGACGCAGGAGCTGACGCAGCATCAGCTGACGCTGCCGGAGCCGCAGGCGCAGCAGGCCTGGCTTGAGGATCGTCAGGAGGCGTGGCGGAGCTGGCAGAAAAGCGAACAGCTATTGGCCGATATCGCCGCGCGCCTTGCCGCCTGCGACACCGCGCTGCGCGGCATCGATGACGAACTGACGCAGCTGGCGCAACAGCGGGAACGGGCGGAACAGCTGGCGCAGTCGCAGCGGCGAAAGCTGAGCGAGCTGCGTCAACAGCGTCATCAGCTGCTGGGCGACAGCGCGGTGTCGGAGGTGCGTCAACAGTGGCAGCAGCGGCTGGCCCAGGCCGACGCCCTTCTCCGCGAACGGCAGCAGCGCTGGCAGCAGGGACAGGATCGGCTAAATAACCTGACCGGACAGCATAATTCTCTGGCACAACAGCAGGAGGCGGCGCAGAAACGCTATGAAACGTGCAGTGCGCAGTTTATCGACGCGTTAACGCAGAGCGATTTCAGCGATGAAGAAGCTTTCCGCGCCGCCCTGCTGGATGAACAGCAGGCGATGCAGCTACGCACCCGCTGTCAGGCGCTGGAGGCGCGGCGGCAGCAGGCGAACGCGGTGGCGCAGCAGGCGCAGGCGCGACTGACGCAGCATCTTGCCGACCGTCCGGCCGATCTTAGCGCCGCGCTGCCGGAGCTGGAGGCACGACTGGAAGCGCAGCAGCAACGACTGCGTGACCTTGTTCGTCAGCAGGGGCAGCTGCGCCAGCAGCTGGAGAGCGACGACGCGCAGCGCCAGCAGCAGCAGGCGCTGTTGCAGCGCATTGAGGATAACGCGCAGCAGACTGAAGACTGGGGCTACCTGAATCAGCTGATCGGCTCCAGCAGCGGCGATAAGTTCCGCCGCTTCGCCCAGGGGCTGACGCTCGATCACCTGGTCTGGCTGGCGAACCAGCAACTGAATCGCCTGCACGGACGCTATCTGCTGCAACGCAAATCCGCCGATACGCTGGAGTTGCAGGTCATGGATACCTGGCAGGCTGACGCGAAGCGCGATACCCGCACCCTGTCGGGCGGCGAAAGTTTTCTGGTAAGCCTGGCGCTGGCGCTGGCGCTTTCGGATCTGGTGAGCCATAAAACCCGTATCGAATCGCTGTTCCTGGATGAGGGCTTCGGCACGCTCGATGCGGATACGCTCGATACCGCGCTGGACGCCCTGGACGCGCTGAACGCCAGCGGCAAAACTATCGGCGTAATCAGCCATGTCGACGCGATGAAAGAGCGTATTCCGGTACAGATCAAAGTCAGGAAGGTGAATGGTCTGGGCTACAGCCGACTGGACCGGCTATTTTCAGTCTGATGCGCCTGTTTTCGTCGCGCCGCGCATGTTACCGTGCGCGACGAAACTCCTCAGACCGGAAGGAAAGATGATGTCCGCTTTACGCTTCGCTCCGCTGTTCGCGCTGCTGCTGAGCGCCTGCCATAGCGCCCAGCCGCCAGCGCCAACCCCCGCCGCGCCCAACTTTTCCGCTGGCTGCGCGTCGGCTAAAAAGGAATGCGCCTGGGTAAAAGAGTTGCAATGGCGCATCACGCGCAACTTTTCTCACGGCGAACGCTATCGTGGCCAGCGCTGCGACGTGACGCTGAATTACGATGCGCGACGCGGTTATCAGGTGCTACGCACCGAGGGCGACGAGCCGCTCTGCCTACAGGCCTGGCAGACGGTAGGCAGCACGCCGCAGTTGCCGGCGCCGCCGCCGGGCGCGTCGCAGCAGGCGATCATCACCTTCAGCCCCGACGCCGCAGGTTAAACGCTGCTGTTCAGCGGCCAGAGCCAGGCGGCGCCGCGCACGCCGCTGGAGTCGCCATGCTGCGCTTTCACGATCGGCGTTTCGCACTCGCGCCCAAACACCCAGGGTTTGATCAGCTGCGGCAGCGTCTGGTAGAGGCGATCGACGTTGCTCATGCCGCCGCCCAGCACGATAATATCCGGGTCGAGCAGGTTCACCACCTGCGCCAGCGATTTCGCCAGCCGCAGCTCGTAGCGGCTCATGGCGAGTTCCGCCAGCGGATCCTGCTGCGCCAGCAGCGCCACAATCTCCGCGCCGCTCAGCCGTTTGCCGCTCAGTCGATGATAGTCGGTCGTGAAGCCGGTGCCGGAGACGAAGGTTTCGATGCAGCCCTGCTGCCCGCAATAGCAGGGCACTTCTTCGCGGTAACGCAGCTCGTCGGCGTCCATCCACGGCAGCGGATTGTGGCCCCATTCGCCAGCGTTGCCGTTGCCGCCGATACGCGAGACGCCGTTAATGGCGATGCCCGCGCCGGAGCCGGTGCCGATAATCACCGCGAACACCAGCGCCTTGCCTGCCGCCGCGCCGTCCACCGCTTCCGACACCGCCAGGCAGTTGGCGTCGTTGGCGATGCGCACCTCGCGCTCCAGCAGGCGCGCCAGATCGCGATCCAGCGGCTGACCGTTAAGCCAGGTGGAATTGGCGTTTTTCACCCGCTGGGTATAGGGCGAAAGCGTGCCGGGAATGCCTAAGCCGACGCTGCCCCGTTCGCCGGTTTTCTCCTCCGCCAGCCGAACCAGATCGACGATCGCCTGCAACGTCTGCGGGTAATCGTCGCGCGGCGTGGGCACGCGATGGCGAAACTGCGTCTCGCCTGCGTCAGAGAGCGCAATCACTTCCGTTTTTGTCCCGCCTAAGTCAATGCCAATGCGCACAGCTTTCTCCTCATTCATTATCCCGATGCTGTTCACATTAGAAGGCGACGGCAGGAAAGGCAATGACCCGCCGACGATGTTTCGCTATCATGCGCAGCACCGTTTATGAGCTGTGCGTTAATGCACAACCGGCAAAGGAAAACCCTATGTTGTGGTTTAAAAATTTGATGATTTATCGTCTGAATCGTGACATCCCGTTGTCCGCAGACGACCTGGAAAAACAACTCGCTGCGTTTTCCTTTTCCCCGTGTGGCAGTCAGGATATGGCGAAAACCGGCTGGGTTTCGCCGATGGGTTCGCGCAGTGAGGCCCTGACCCATGTCAATAACGGACAGATCCTGATCTGCGCCCGCAAAGAAGAGAAGATCCTGCCGTCGCCGGTGATCAAACAGTCGCTGGAAGCGAAGATCGAGAAGCTGGAAGCGGAACAGCAGCGCAAGCTGAAAAAGACCGAAAAGGACGCGCTGAAAGATGAGGTGTTGCACAGCCTGCTACCGCGCGCCTTCAGTCGTTTTAGCCAGACCTTTTTGTGGATCGACAGCGTTAATAACCTGATTATGGTGGACTGCGCCAGCGCGAAAAAGGCGGAGGACACTCTGGCGCTGCTGCGTAAGAGCATCGGTTCACTGCCGGTAGTGCCGCTGACGATGGAAAACCCGATCGAGCTGACGCTGACCGAATGGGTGCGCTCCGGCGATCTGCCGGCGGGCTTTGCGCTGATGGATGAAGCGGAGCTGAAAGCGATTCTGGAAGATGGCGGCGTTATCCGCTGCAAAAAACAGGATCTGGTCTGCGATGAGATCGCCAACCATATCGAAGCGGGTAAGCTGGTGACGAAACTGGCGCTGGACTGGCAGGAACGCATTCAGCTGGTGCTGGCGGACGACGGCTCGCTGAAGCGCCTGAAGTTTGCCGACACGCTGCGTGAGCAAAATGACGATATCGATCGTGAAGATTTCGCTCAGCGTTTCGACGCGGACTTTATTCTGATGACCAGCGAGCTGGCGGCGCTGGTGAGCAATCTGACGGAAGCGTTAGGCGGCGAAGCGCAGCGTTAAGCCGGTAAGTGCGCCGCTGGCGGCGCACTTACTACGGCCGCTTAAAGATAGCGGCAGAGGTAAGAGGTCGGCTCCGCGACCTGCAAATGGAACTCACAGTGGCCGGGCACGTGAAACACGCCGCCCGCTTCATAGGTTTTCCATTCGGTTTCGCCGGGCAGCAGCACATTCAGGGCGCCGCTGACGACCGTCATCTCTTCAGGCTGTCCGGTGCTGAAGGCATACTCTCCTTCCACCATTACGCCCACGCTGGCGCGCCCGGTGCTGGCGCTGGTAAAACCAATCGACTTCACTTTCCCTTCAAAGTACTCGCTTACATTCAGCATGCAACTTCCCCGAAACCAAAAATGGATGAATCGGCAGTGTAGAGGCTAAACGCGCGCTTTGTCATCTCAATTGTTGCTTATACCAGCAGCTCCGCCGCCATTTTTGCCAGCAGCACATGAGAGAGCAGCACCGGTATGCCCAGCAGCTGCTGAAGGCAATCACGATGGCGTTGGTGATAGCCGGGGCTGTCCAATACCACCACATCCGCGCCCTGCTCCTGCAACTGCAGCGCCGCATCGATCAGCGTCTCATTATCGTTGTGATAAGGGCTGGCGACGGCGAAGCGCGCGGGATGATTCAGATTACGCCACTTAATCGCCTGCTGTCGCAGCGGATCTTCCGCAGAAATCATGATGCCTACCTGATGTCCGTCGACAATAGCCTTAACCAGCGGCGGTACAATACGATCCGGCTCCAGCAGGACGGCGCTGTGCGTTTGCAGCCGATCAGCGGCATATCCCAGAAGCAGAATGGTTTCGGCGCCCTGCGCCTCCAGCCGCCAGATCAGCTGCTGCAATCCTTCTTCCACTTTATCTGCGGAGAGCGTGAACGGCGAACCATCCGGCAGATGCGTCACCAGCGTGCGTTCATGTTCCTTAGGCGCGTATTTTTCTTCGATCTCTTCCGCCGAAAGCCCTTCAAGCAGGCAGACGCGCAATATTTGCTCTTCAGGCAGGTGTTCAAGCAGCAGCGGGGTTATATCGCTGCGCGGAGAGTGTGCAATGGTCACGATTACGAGTGTCTGTTTCATTATTTATTCTTCGACCATGTAAATAGCCGGACTTAGCGGTTCACCGCAGGCACCGCAAGAATTGTGCTTTGCGACGCGTCTTCGATGTGTCCGGCGGAAAAGGTATATGGCCAGGTTAT
>NZ_JANION010000052.1:0-22245 GCF_024610815.1 Mixta sp. | reverse complement strand
GTTAGTCCTGTAAAGGTCGACACCGGTTATCAGCGAGACCCCGCTGGTAATGCAGTATTCGGTGGTGCGGTAGTTCAGTCGGTTAGAATACCGGCCTGTCACGCCGGGGGTCGCGGGTTCGAGTCCCGTCCGCACCGCCACTCTATAAGCAATAGCCCTGACAGCAATGTCAGGGCTTTTTGCTTTTCTGTTTTGGCTCGCTTCAATGCCTTCACTTAAGCTCAAAACTTTTATGCAGACTTTCTTCATCAGTTTTGGGTTCAATATTTTATGTACCTGAAGCATACAGACTGCGTACCAGAGCGTTTGCCGCGCCATTTGCTCCAGTCTGTGTACGATGGAGCGCGAGTAGCCTTACAGAAGATGATGTTCGTTAATCCACTCGCCGAGAAAATCGATAAAGGCCCTGACGCGCGTACTGACGGCGCGATCGCTGTAATAAACGGCGTTAAACGGCATTGCGACCGGCAGGCGTTTATCGGCCAGTACCTCAACCAGGCTACCATCGCTGAGTTCTTTATCGATCATGTAGTCTGAGAGGCAGGCGATACCGTTCCCCGCCAGGCAGAGCTGTTTCAGCGTCTCTCCGCTATTGGCAGTAATGGTGGGCTGAATGGTATAGAGTTCGCCGTCGGGCTGCGCTACAGGCCAGCGATTCAGCGCCGGCGTTTCTACGAAGCCGAGGCAGCTGTGCTGCGCCAGCTCGTCAACGCTTACCGGCACGCCGCAGCGCGCCAGATAAGCTGGCGCTGCAATCATTTTGCGATAGCTGGTAAACAGTGGACGGGCGCGCAGGCTGGAGTCTGTCAGGTTCCCGGCGCGGATCGCCACATCCACCTTACGCTCAATCAGATTAATAAAGGTTTCGGAAGAGATGAGAGAAAGCGTCATCTCTGGGTAGCGCTGGCGAAAAGGCGCCACCATTGGCGTCAGCAGGTGTAAAACAACCGGCGTGGCGGCATCTACCCGCAGTAATCCGCGCGGCACCTGTCGGCTTTCCATCAGCTCATTTTCCGCCGCCGCCATCTCCTGCAACAGCTTTTGCACCTTACGAAAATAGCCTTCGCCTTCCTGTGTAAGGCTGATTTGGCGAGTGGTGCGCGTCAGCAGTTCAACGCCCAGCTTAGCTTCCAGCTTTTTCACAGCGCGGCTAACGGCGGAGGTCGCCAGCTCCAGCTGCCTGGCTGCGCGGCTGAAGCTGCCGCTTTCCACTACCGTAACAAAGATTTTTAACTCATCTGTAGATGCTTTCACCCCGTCTCCCGTACGTTATTCTTTCCTCTGCGTTCTTGCCGGACAGGATAGCAGAGGGCAGGGCGATCCGAATTTGTTGCTATCGTAACATTTGCTTGCCTGTCGGAAAGGTAAATTCCGTCGCGCCGATTGAAACTCTCCCCTGAAGCCCCTATAACTGAAGTCAGTAGTTGTATACAGACACTTCAGAAACGGGCGGTATCGTGCGGAAAAAAACCTATGCCATGAGATATGTAGCCGGCCAGCCAGCGGAAAGAATTTTCCAGCCGAACGCCATGCTGCATGTTGGGCAAGCGCTTCCGCCAGGCGCGCCGATTACCTCCAGCGCAACGCTACGCGTGCTGGTATGGAATATCTTTAAGCAGCAGCGGGCTGACTGGCTGTCAGTGCTGCAAAACTTTGGCAAAGATGCGCAGCTGGTGTTGCTGCAGGAGGCGCAGACCACGCCGGAGCTGGTGCGCTTTGCGACGTCGAACTATCTGGCGGCGGATCAGGTGCCTGCTTTCGTGCTACCGCAACACCCGTCAGGCGTCATGACGCTGGCGGCTGCCCATCCGGTTTACTGTTGCCCGCTGCGCGAACGTGAGCCGCTGCTGCGCCTGGCGAAATCGGCGCTAATTACGGCTTATCCTTTACCGGACGGCAAAATGTTGATGGTGGTAAACATCCATGCGGTTAACTTTAGCCTTGGCATCGATGTTTACAGCAAACAGCTGGGGCCGATTGGCGAGCAGCTGGCGCATCATGACGGCCCGGTGATTATGGCCGGGGACTTCAATGCATGGAGCCGTCAGCGTATGAACGCGCTCTATCGTTTTGCGCGCGAGATGGGTTTACGCGAGGTGCGCTTTACCGATGATCATCGGCGTAAGGCGTTTGGCAGACCGCTCGATTTCGTTTTCTACCGTGGATTACAGGTAGCCGAAGCCAGCGTGCTGGTAACGCGCGCCTCCGATCATAATCCGCTGCTGGTCGAATTCGCCGCTACCGATTCTGTTCAGGCATAAAAAAGCCGATCCTGCGATCGGCTTTTTCTCTTCAGCAAGTTTAGCTGTCTGGCGTCGCGCTGTTATTCACGAACAGGGTGATCTTATCACCTGGCTGAATCGAACTACTGTCGCTCAGCACGCTGTTCCAGCGCTTGACGTCTTTGATGTCCACACCATGTCGACGCGCAATACTGGCAAGAGAATCACCCTTACGAACCTTATAGGTGATGCTGTTGCCGTTATCGGCCAGTTCACTACCTGCGACGCTGTTACCAAAGGTCAGCGTCTGTCCCGGCTTAATCGTGTTACCGCGCAAATTATTTGCGCGTTGCAACGCTTTTACCGAAACGCCCATCCGGCTGGCTATGCCTGACAGGGTGTCGCCGTTACGCACCGTATAGCTTTTGGTGCTGGCGCTGTTTGCCGCAAGACGCGTCGGCTGTACAGCGGCGATATCACCAGAGGCCAGAGAACTACGCAGCTGAGCGACATTCGCCTTCGGCACCATAATATAGTGCGGTCCATTAGGCGCCGTGGCGCCGCGTTTGTAGCCCGTATTGTAGTTCTTCAGCTTCGCGACCGGCAAGCCGGCCATTTCCGCCGCCTGCGTCAGTTCTATCTGCTGACCTACTTCAACGCGCGCCAGCGCTCGACTTTCGTTCGGGGCTGGTAACCGTACGCCATAACGCTTGTTGTTTTTCAGGATATCCTGCAACGCCAGCATTTTAGGAACGTACAGCGTGGTTTCACGCGGTAAGGACAGATGCCAGAAATCGGTTGGTTTGCCGCGCGCTTTATTCTGTTTAATCGCTTTCAGCACTCGCCCTTCGCCGCTGTTATACGCTGCGATGGTCAGCAACCAGTCTCCGTCGAACATCTTGTTCAGACGTTCCATCATATCCAGAACCGCTCGGGTCGAAGCGACGATATCGCGTCGGCCGTCATACCACTGATTCTGTTTTAAACCGTAGTTACGCCCCGTGCTCGGCACTATCTGCCAGATGCCTGCGGCATTCGCGGCGGATGTGGCGTGGGGGTTAAAAGCGCTCTCCACTATGGGTAGTAGTACCAGTTCCATCGGCATCTTACGTTGCTTAATCTGCTCGACTATCCAGTACATATACGGCTCTGCCCGTAAAGTTACATCGTGGAGATAGCTCTTGTTTCTTAAGTACTTTTGTTTCTGCTCTCGGATCCGGGGGTTTTCCGGAACCTCCATTTTCAGCCCGTCTCGAATGTAATTCCACAAATCCTGGTCCTGAGTCAGGGCCGTTCCATCATCCTGCCAACGCGGGGATAACAGGCGATCTGTAAATTTATCATTCTCACTTTGACCAGCTGAAGACAGACTCTGTGCATGCTGTTCAGGGACAGCGGCATCGTGTCGCGATGCCTGACATCCCATCATCAGCAAGACCGAGGCGAGAAGGATAATCGCTCTAGTCTTCATGTATGTGTCAATGGTTTGCTTAAAAGACGAGCAATCATACGTGCTGCAGCACCACAACACAACCAGAAAAATCAAAAATTGTCTTTCTTCTGCCGTAGCAGGGCAAAAACGTCCCATGCGTGCTGCGGGGGCATATTCAAGCGCAACGCCCTTTGTAAATCAGCATCTTGCGTACGCAGAAATAAATTTATATACCGTTCGTGCCCCAGTTTTGTTGGCAGACTACTGCGATTTTCAGCACGTAACTTCTTAATTTCCTGAAAATAGCGCTGAATTTCCCGATCTTCCGGCAGCGTAGCGTTAGCAAATTTTAAGTTGGATAAGGTATATTCGTGGGCGCAGCAAACCAGCGTTTCATCAGGTAATTCAGCAAGCTTTTGAAATGATTCGTACATCTGTTCAGCGGTGCCTTCAAACAGACGTCCGCATCCGCCTGAAAACATCGTATCGCCGCAAAAAAGATAAGGCGCGCTGTAATATGAGATATGTCCCAAAGTGTGGCCGGGCGTAAAAATTACCCTAAATTCGCAGTCCAAAACAGGCACGATATCGCCTTCGCTGACAATATGCGTGGCGCCCTTATCTTGTGTCTCCTGCGGTCCGTAGACCACAAGATCAGGCCACCTGTGCACCAGTTCTTTTACGCCGCCAACGTGATCGTGATGGTGATGCGTCAGCAAAATGGCGACCGGGGTCCACTGCTGTTTTTCAATCGCTGCGAGCACCGGCGCCGCTTCGCCTGGATCGACGATCAGGCAGCGGCCCCGATCATCGTTTAATGTCCAGATGTAGTTATCCTGAAACGCTGGGATACTGTTAAGATTCATACACACCTCTCGCACGTCGTGAAGGAACACTGATGGTAAAACATGAAGCCCGCTAAAACACGCCAAATTCTGGCCGCACCGCACTCCTGGTCTGAGATGCCCTGGGGGGAATCGTTCCGCGACGCGTTGACCCAGCATCTGCAGCCCTGCCTCGGCAAGCTGTATGGCTTCCATCTGCTGAAAATCGGCAACCTGAGCGTTGAGATCGATACGCAGGCCTGCGCCATTTCGCATCAGGTCAACGTCGGCGAAGTGGGGCAGGCGGTGCAGGTGGTGGCCGATCCGATGCATCTGCCCTTTGAAGCGAAATCGGTGGATGCCTGCTTGCTGGCGCATACCCTGAGCTGGAGCCAGGACCCGCACCGCATTCTGCGTGAAGTGGATCGCGTGCTGATCGATGACGGCTGGATGATTATCACCGGTTTTAATCCGCTCAGCCTGCTGGGAATGGGGAAACTGCTGCCGGGCCTGCATCGCCGCCCGCCGTGGAATGGCCGCATGTTCAGCCAGATGCGTTTACTGGACTGGCTAAGCCTGCTCAATTACGAAGTGGTGTACCGCAGCCGTTTTCAGGTGGTGCCGTGGAACCGCCAGGGCGGGCGGATGATCAGCACCCACATACCGGCGCTGGGCTGCCTGAATATTATGGTGGCGCGTAAGCGCACCCTGCCGCTGACCATGACGCCAGCCAAAAAAATCAGCGGCAAAGTAAAACTGCGCGCAACGGTCAACGCCACGCGCCAGCTGCACAAGACGAAAGATCAGGACTCCGGCTGATAGCCGATATCTTCAAACGCCGGGCTTCCGGCGGCGGCGCGCGCCAGCTCATCGCAGCGTTCGTTTTCCGCATGCCCGGCGTGACCTTTTACCCATTCCCATTTGATCTGATGATGGCTGAGCGCCGCATCCAGCCGCTGCCACAGGTCGACGTTCTTAACCGGCTTCTTATCGGCGGTCTTCCAGCCGCGCTTTTTCCAGTTATGGATCCAGCTGGTGATCCCCTGGCGCAGGTACTGGCTGTCGGTGCTGAGCGTCACTTCACAGGGCTGCGTCAGCGCTTCCAGCGCCACGATGGCCGCCATCATCTCCATACGGTTATTGGTGGTGCGATAAAAACCGGCGCTAAAGGTTTTTTCATGCTCGCGATAGCGTAAAATAGCGCCATAGCCGCCAGGGCCGGGGTTACCGAGGCAGGAGCCATCGGTGAAAATTTCTACCTGTTTGCGCATCTCTGGTAGACTTCCTCCTGAAAAAACGCCAAGTCTGACATAAACGAGCCTTATGAGCACAGCAATTACACGCCAGATCGTTCTCGATACAGAAACCACCGGTATGAACATGGTGGGGGTGCATTACGAAGGCCATCGCATTATTGAAATCGGTGCGGTGGAGATCATCAATCGCCGTCTGACCGGCAATAATTTCCATATGTACCTGAAACCCGATCGGCTGGTGGACCCGGAAGCGTTCGGCGTTCACGGCATCGCCGACGAGTTTCTGCTGGATAAACCGACCTTCAGCGAGATTGCCGACGAGTTCCTGGAATATATTCGCGGCGCCGAGCTGGTGATCCACAACGCCTCGTTCGATATCGGCTTTATGGACTACGAGTTCAGCAAGCTGAATCGCGGCATCAGCAAAACGGAAACCTTCTGTCAGATCACCGACAGTCTGTTAATGGCGCGTAAGCTGTTCCCCGGCAAGCGCAACAGCCTGGATGCGCTCTGCTCGCGTTACGAAATCGACAACAGCAAGCGAACGCTGCACGGCGCGCTGCTCGATGCCGAGATTCTGGCGGAAGTCTTTCTGACCATGACCGGCGGACAGACTTCGCTGGCGTTTTCTATGGACGGTGAACAACAGCAGAACGAAAGCGGCGAAGGGATCCAGCGCGTCGCGCGCACCTCCGGGCTGCGCGTGGTGGCGGCCAGCGACGAAGAGGTGATGGCGCATGAACAGCGTCTCGACCTGGTGATGAAAAAGGGCGGCAGCTGCCTTTGGCGGGCATAAATACATCATTTCGCTGCAAAAAAACGCAGTAAGATGAAAAAACAGGCAAACGATCGCCCGCGTAAGAAAAAGCGTTGACGGCCAGCGCAACTCCCCTTAATATGCGCCTCGTTCCCGACGGGGAACACAGCGCGGTGCGGTAGTTCAGTCGGTTAGAATACCGGCCTGTCACGCCGGGGGTCGCGGGTTCGAGTCCCGTCCGCACCGCCAACTATTCGGAAAGGCCGATTCAGTAATGAATCGGCCTTTTGCTTTTCTGCGTTTCACTCCTCCTGAACCGCCACCGGCGCGACATAGCGCATTGCCGCCGTCTCGCGTTCATCGCGCGCCAGCCAGCGATAGCAGCCTGCGCCGAGCGCTACGCCGATAAACCAGCTGAAGCTGGCGACCGCATGCAGCGATGGCATAAAGCTGATAATCAAGCCGATCGCTACCGACGGCAGCAGCGCGCCGATCGCCTTCGGATTAAAGCCGCCGCGATACCAGTAGCGACCCGACGGCGTCGCGTTGAACAGATCGTCCACCACCACCTTGCCGCGCTTAATCAGATAGAAATCCGCCAGCAGAATGCCGAACAGCGGCCCGATAAAGGCGCCCAGCACATCCAGCGTATAGTGGATCAACTCCGGCGACTGGAACAGGTTCCACGGCGTCAGCAGCACCGAGCCGACGGCGGCGATCATGCCGCCGGTGCGGAAGCTGATCTTCTGCGGCGAGCAGTTAGAAAAGTCGAAAGCGGGAGAGACGAAGTTCGCCACGATATTAATGCCGATAGTGGCGGTGATCATCGTCAGCAGGCCAATCGCCACCGCCAGATCGTTGCCCACCATGCTGACGGTTTCAATCGGATCGGTGATCATCTTGCCGAACAGCGAACGCGCCCCGGAAACAATCACCACCGTCACCAGGGAAAACAGCAGGAAGTTAAACGGCAGACCCCAGCGGTTACCGCGGCGAATCGCCTGCATGCTTTTACCGTAGCGCGAGAAATCACCAAAATTGAGCAGCGGGCCGGAAAAATAGGAGACCACCAGCGCGGTAGCGGTGATCATCTGCCAGCCCTGCTCGCTGACGCTCAGGCTCTTGCTGGCCAGGGTGAAAGCGATCCCGGAAAAGCCGGTTTTGTATACAATCCAGCCCGCCAGCGCCAGCATCACCACATAAACCGCCGGACCGGCGATATCGATAAAGCGCTTAATCGCGTTCATGCCGTGCCAGAATACCGCCGCCTGCAACAGCCACATCACGCCAAAGCAGATCCAGCCGAGCAGCGACAGACCGAGCCAGGAAGCGTGCGTCAGCGTCGCCAGCGCGGGCCAGAATTTCAGCAGCACCAGCATCAGCGCGTTAGAGGCGAGCCAGGTCTGAATGCCATACCAGGCGAAGGCGATTAACCCGCGTATCACCGCCGGGATATTGGCGCCGAAAACGCCGAACGCCTGACGGCAGATCACCGCGTAGGGCACGCCCGTTAGCTGGCTCGGCTTCGCCACCAGGTTGGCGCAGAGCTGCACGATGCAAATGCCCGCCAGCAAACAGATCAATACCTGCCAGCTCGCCAGGCCCAGCGTAAAGAAGCTGGCCGCCACCACATAGCCGCCCATGCTGTGCACGTCCGACATCCAGAAAGAAAAAATGTTGTACCAGCTCCAGGTTTGTTGACGTACCGGCGCGAGATCGTCGTTGGTCAGGCGCGGACTGTAGTGCGCATCGTCCTGTGTGGCGGATGCTGAAGTAACGGTTGAATGTTCTGGCATGAAACCTGCTCCTCTGAAGATGGGTAACGGAGAACCTCGTGCTTCAGCACTTGCAGGATCCAGGCCAACCGGAAAAGGTGTTACCCGGACGGGCCTCACCGCGATCCCTTTTTTGTATACAAAACCGCGCGACGGGAGAAAGCGATGAAGCGTGAAACCGGCCAGCGAACGGCCACAGAACTGAACGACAGTCATGAGCCTGTTTATCAGGCGTTGTTAACCGCCATTGTGGAACAGCGGCTGCCGCCCGGCAGCCGACTGCCGGAGGAGGCGCTCGCCATCGCCTTCGGCATCAGCCGCACTGGCATCCGCAAAGTGCTGCAACGCCTCGCGGCGGTGCAAATGATCGTATTGCTGCCCGGACGTGGTGCTAAGGTCGCCTCGCCCGATGCGGAAGAGGCGCGGGACATCTTCCACACCCGTGCGCTAATCGAATGCGGCAACCTGCCCAGCGTGATGGCGCACTGTCAGCCGCCGCATTTAGCGGGACTGGAGCGGCTGCTGGAGCAGGAGCGTCAGGCGCACCGGCGGCAGGATGGCGCGGCGGCGATCCGCCTTTCCGCCGCTTTCCATATTCAGCTACAGGCGATTTCCGGCAACCGGGTGCTGACGGAAATGGTCACTCACCTGACCCAGCGTTCGTCGCTGGTTATCGCCGTCTGGGGCGCGCCGTGGCGACAGGGCTGCCGCTGCGACGATCACGATCGGCTGGTGGATTATCTGCGCGCGGGCGCGCTGCCGCCGCTGACGGACGCCCTGCAACGCCATTTCGATCAGATCCTCGCTTCCCTGCGCTTTGAGCGCGACGGCGAAGCGCCGCCCGATTTCACTCGTCTGTTTGCCCATAAAGGAGCGCGTCATTTATGAGTTCCCTCTTAATTCAGGTCATCAACCCCAACACCACGCTGTCGATGACCGAAACCATCGGCTGTGCGGCGCGCGCGGCCGCCGCACCCGGTACGGAAATCCTCGCCGTTTCCCCTTCGCAGGGCGTGCCGTCGATAGAAGGCCACGCCGACGAGGCGATTGCGGCGATCGGCGTGCTGGAGCAGATCAAACGGGGAAGGGAGCAGGGCGTGCAGGGGCACGTTATCGCCTGCTTCGGCGATCCCGGCCTGCTGGCGGCGCGCGAGCTGGCCGACGGCCCGGTGATCGGCATCGCTGAAGCGGCGATGCATCTGGCGACAATGGTGGCGACCCGTTTCTCCATCGTCACCACGCTGCCGCGCACGGTGATTATCGCCCGCCACCTGTTGCAACAGTATGGCTTTACCCACCACTGCGCCGCCCTGCACGCTATCGATCTGCCGGTGCTGGCGCTGGAGGATGGCAGCGGACAGGCGCAGGAGCAGGTGCGCCTGCGCTGTTTACAGGCTAAACGCGAAGACGGCTGCGGTGCGATCGTGCTGGGATGCGGCGGCATGGCGACGCTTGCCGCCGAGCTGACGCAGGAGCTGGGCATGCCGGTGATCGACGGCGTCGGCGCCGCGGTAAAAATGGTGGAATCGCTGGTCGCGCTGGGCTTAGGCACCAGTAAATATGGCGATTTGGCATATCCACGAGAAAAAAAGATATCGGGCGCTTTTCAGCACCTAAACTAACGGAAGCTATCTGCTCAAGAAAGGAGCCAGAGAATGAGTGCATCTCCAGAGAAGAAAGAGTACAGCTTTAATAAAAACTATCCGCGCGATCTGCGCGGGTATGCAGGCAAGCCGCCGCATGCCGCCTGGCCCGGCGAGGCGCGCATTGCGGTGCAGTTTGTTCTCAACTATGAAGAGGGCGCGGAAAACAACGTTTTACACGGCGACGCCGGATCGGAGCAGTTCCTTTCCGATATTATCGGCGCCGCCAGTTATCCCGATCGCCATATGTCGATGGATTCGCTGTATGAATATGGTTCGCGCGCCGGTTTCTGGCGCATTCACAATGAGTTTCAGAAGCGCGGTCTGCCGCTGACGGTGTTCGGCGTGGCGATGGCGCTGGCGCGTCATCCTGAGATCGTGCAGGCAATTAGTGAGGCTAAGTACGATGTGGTCAGCCACGGCTGGCGCTGGATTCATTATCAGTCGATGGATGCGAAAACCGAACGCCAGCATATTCAGCAGGCGGTGGATGTGCTGATGGATCTGTTCGGCAAAGCACCGACCGGCTGGTACACCGGCCGCGACAGCCCGAATACCCGACGGCTGGTGGTGGAGCAGGGCGGCTTCAGCTACGACAGCGACTACTACGGCGACGATCTGCCGTTCTGGACGCAGGTCACCTGCCAGGACGGCACCGTGAAGCCGCATCTGATTATTCCCTATACGCTGGAAACCAACGATATGCGTTTTGCCACGCCGCAGGGATTCAACACCGCCGAACAGTTTTACACCTATCTCAAAGACAGTTTCGACGTGCTGTATGAAGAGGGCGAAACCACGCCGAAAATGCTCTCGGTGGGGATGCACTGCCGCCTGCTGGGACGGCCGGGGCGTTTCCGCGCGCTAACCCGTTTCCTGGATTACATTCAGCAGCACGAACGCGTCTGGATCTGCACCCGTCAGCAGATCGCCGAACACTGGATAAAACATCATCCGGCGCCGGAAATCTGATCGTACCGGCGGCCTCAAACAGGCCGCCGTCTCCCTCATCTTACCGCTCGCTCACCACTCTGTTTCGTTAACCGGTCGCCTTCAGGACGCGCTCATCAGGCTTACCTGCGCGGCGACGATGCGCCATCCTTCCGGCAATCGTGCCCAGCTCTGCTGCTGACGACCGATGCGGTCGCTGCCGACACGGGTAAATTCGGTGCTGCACACGGCGAAGTCCTCGCCGAAGGTGGTAATCACCGTATTATGCAGCTGGCGGTCGAGCCCTGTGGCGGGACGCGCGGCGCGAAACGCCCGAATCGCCTCGATGCCGTACAGGTTCTCTCCGGCGCCGAGGCGCACGGTGCGTTCGTCATGCCAGAACAGCTCATCCAGCACGACGATATCGTTGCCGACCAGCGCCCGTTCGTAACGCTGAAAAGCAGCCGTCACCTCCGCGACTACCGCAGGCAAATTGATACGATCATACTGCATCTGCAACACTCCCTTTAGCGACCGGCGCCGCCGCGACGCCCATTTCCTCCAGCGCGCGGGCGGCGCGCAAGCAGCGCGCTTCCTGAAACGGCGCGGCGATCAGCTGCACGCCGATCGGCAGGCCGCTGGCGGTTCGCAGCGGTACGGTCACCACCGGCAGGCCGAGAAACGAGATCGGCTGCGTTAGCATGCCCATGCTGGCGCGCACCGGCAGCGTCTGGCCGTTAATCGTCATGGTCTCCTGACCAATCAGCGTGGCGCTGCAAGGCGTGGCGGGTGCGATCAGAATATCGACATGGGCAAACAGCGCCATCGCCTGCTGCTGAAAATGACGGCGGAAACGCTGCGCCTGCACGTACCAGGCGGCGGGCAGCATCGCGCCCGCCAGCAGCCGCTCGCGCGACAGCGGCTCAAAACGCTCAGGCTGGCTGCGCAGCAGGGGCAGGTAGCGGTTGCCGCCTTCCGAGGCGGTAATAATGAAGGCCGCTGAGCGCGCGATATCCACTTCATCCAGCGTCAGTTCTGTGCTCGCCTCCAGCGCGCGCGCCACTTTTGCGACCGCCTGCTGCGCGTCGTCGTCGCTCCACTGGCGGAAAAAGCCGCCCAGCACCGCGCAGCGCAGCCCTTCCATTCCGCGATCCAGCTGCCCCAGCGTAGGCTGCACGGCGACGTTAGCCTGAAAGGCGTCCTGCGCGTCGTGGCCCTGTAGCGCATCATAAACGCACGCCAGGTCTTCGCTACGGCGGGCGAAAGGGCCGATATGATCCAGGCTGGCGACAAACGGATGGGTGCCGTGCCGCGACAGGCGGCCAAAGGTCGGCTTGAGGCCGAACACCCCGCACAGCGAGGCGGGCACGCGAATCGATCCGTTGGTGTCGCTTCCCAGGGTAAAATGCGCCAGTCCGGCGGCGACGGCGGCGGCCGATCCGCCGGAGGAGCCGCCAGCGGTGCGCTGCGGATCGTGCGGATTGCGCGTGGCGCCGTAATGGCTGTTCTCGGTGGTGAAGCCGTAGGCGTAAGCATCCATGTTCAGCATGCCGCTGAGCAGCGCGCCAGCGTCGCTCAGCTTCTCCACCGCCCAGGCGTCGTGCGCGGCGGGCGCGCTGTCGCTGAACAGGCTGGCGCCCGCCAGCGTCGGATGGCCCGCCACGTCGAACAGATTTTTTACCGCATAAGGCACGCCGGCGAGCGGCGGCAGCGGCTGACCTTCGCGCCGCAGCCGATCGAGGCGATCCGCCTGCTGGCGCATACGATCGGCGACGATCGTGGTCCAGGCGTTAAGGCGTGGATTCTGCTGCTCAATAGCGGACAGGTTGGCGGCGGCAATCTCCGCCGCGCTCAACTCACCGCGTGCCAGCGCCTGACGCAGCTGGCTGATAGAGAGTTCATGAAGCCTCATGCCTGATAAACCCCCGCTACGTCCAGCCGCATATCGAGCGGCAGCGCCATCAGCGGCCCGGCCATCTGCGCGATGCGGGTAAACTGCGTCAGCAGCTCGGCGCGACGCGCCTCATCCAGCTCCAGATCCAGCAATGCTTCCATCTGGCGCAGATAGTTGTTCCAGTCACTGTCTGTCTGCATATCTTTCTCCTTTATCAGAAACCGGCCGCGCTGCCGTTGCTGCGCGGATCGAAAGCGCCTTCCAGCATGCCGTTGGTATGACGCACAATGGCGCCCGCATGGCCCACCGCCTCGCTGAAGTCGGGCAGCGTCTCTACCTCGTGGCCGAGCGCGCGTAGCTGCGCCAGCGTTTCGGCGTGAAAGCGACCCTCCAGCTTCAGCGAATCCGACGCCCGGCCCCAGGTGCGGCCCAGCAGCCAGCGCGGCGCGCTTACCGCCTGCTGCAACGGCATTCCCTGAATCACGTGGCGGGTAAAAATCGCCGCCTGGGTTTGCGGCTGGCCGTCGCCGCCCATCGAGCCGTAAACCATCACCCGTCCATCTTTCAGGCGAGCGGCGGCGGGGTTCAGGGTGTGAAACGGCTGTTTGCCGGGAAGCAGCGTCAGCAGATGATCGGGATCGAGGCTGAACGCCGCGCCGCGGTTCTGCCAGACGATGCCGGTATCGGGCAGCACTACGCCGCTGCCGAATTCGTGATAGATGCTCTGAATAAACGAGACCGCCATGCCGCTGCTGTCCATCACGCCCAGCCAGACGGTGTCGCCGGGGCCGCGTCCGCCGCCCCAGGGCGCGGCACGCGTCAAATCAAGCTGCCGCGCGGTCTCCGCCAGCAGCCCGCTGTCCAGCAGCGCCTGCATCTCCTCGCGCATATGCAGCGGGTCGGTGATATAGCGGTCGCGCAGGGCGAACGCCTTTTTCGTCGCTTCGACAATGCGGTGAACGGTTTGCACCTCATCCGCCTGCGCCATCTCCAGGCCGTCGGTGATGCCCAGAATCGCCAGCGACACCAGGCCCTGGGTCGGCGGGGCGAGGTTATAGATGTCGCCGTGCTGGTGGGCAAGGCGCAGCGGCGTGCGTCGTCTGGCGCGATGGCGCTGCAAATCCTCCAGCATGATCGGCATCTCCAGCTGCGTCATGCCCCGCGCCAGCCGCTGCGCCAGCGGGCCGCGGTAGAAGCTCTCCAGCCCGTACTCGCAGAGTTCGGAAAGAATGTCGGCCAGCGCCGGTTGGGTGAAGCGGCTACCGGGACGCGGCGGCGCGCCGTCCGGCATAAAGGTGGCGGCGAAGCCGGGCTGGTCGGCGAGTTCGTGCGCCATGGCGACGGTGGCGGCCGCCTGCGAGGCGGTAACGGGAATGCCGTCGGCGGCGTAACGCACGGCGTCGCGCAGCAAGCGCGTCAGCGGCAGCGCGCCGCCGCCCAGCTCGCGGGAAAGGTCCAGCGCATCGGCCCAGCCGCTAACGGTGCCGGCCACGGTCAGCGCCGCTTTCGGCCCGCGATGGGGAATCGTCGTCATCCCCTGATAAAAACTCGCTTCGGCGAGCGAACCGGCGGCGCCGCTGGCGTCAATGGCGACCGGCTCGCCCTGCGGCGGCACAATCAGCCAGAAGCCGTCGCCGCCGAGACCGTTCATATGCGGATAGACCACCGCGATAGTCGCCGCCGCGGCCACCATTGCCTCAATCGCGTTGCCGCCTTCGCGCAGCACCGCCAGCGCGCTTTCGCTGGCGAGATGATGCGGCGTCACCACCATGCCCTGCGGCGCCATATTACTCTGGATCATCGCGTTCCCTTGTTTGCTCTGGTCGGTAAAGCTAAGCAAGAGACGTTCCAGGTTTGCCCCTCCGGTTTCTGGTGTGATTTATGCTATGTTCTGGCTGAAACAAACGTTACGGGGTGGGTTATGACACAGCTTGATGAACGGCTCAGGCAACATTACGGGCAGCTTTCGCCGCAGGAGCAGCGCATCGCCGATTTTATTTTCGACCATTTCGACGATCTGATCGGCTACAACAGCGCCGAGCTGGCGCGCCTGAGCGGGGTCTCCAAGGCGACCGTCAGCCGCCTGTTTAAGCGGCTCGGCTACGATAAATATAAGGATATGCGCGACGAGCTGCGCACCCTGCGACAAAGCGGCATGCCGCTGACCCACAGCCGCGAGGCGGCGCAGGGCAACACGCTGCTGGCGCGCCACTACAAGCAGGAGATGGCGAACCTGACGCAGTGGATGAACCAGCTTGATGCGCAGCGGTTCAGCGAGGTTGTCGCCGCGCTGGGGCAGGCGCGGCGCATCTTTATCGTTGGCATGCGCAACGGCTGGCCGGTGGCGCTGCATCTGCGCCAGCAGCTGTTACAGGCGCGTCCGCAGGTGCATATTCTGCCGCAGCCAGGCCAGACGCTGGCGGAAGAACTGGTGGATATCGCCGCTGACGATCTGGTGATTGTCGTCGCCTTCCGTCGTCGTCCGCGCATTATCAAGCCGCTGCTGCAACAGCTGCAGTTGCAGGCGGTACCGGTGCTGCTGTTGTGCGAGCCGCAGGCGCAGGGGATTCTGCCTCTGGCGCGCTGGCCGCTTTGCACGCCGCTGGACAGCGTTTCCGCCTTTGACAGCTACTCCGCCGCCATGAGCCTGGTGAACCTGCTGGCTAACGCGCTGCTGCATGAAGGGCTGGCGCAGGGACGCCAGCGCATTCACGCCATCGCCGATCTTTATCAGCAGCTGGACGAGCTTGAACAACGCTGATGGGGCACCATTTTGGTGCTTTGCGCCGTTACGGTACATATTTTCCCTCTCTTTCGCTCCGCCGCCAACGGCCCGTTAAGCGGGCCGTTTCGCGCTTTTAACCCCTCTCTTTTCCTTCGCCTGCTACCTGGCACATTAGTTGCAAAAAGACTCGTGACGAATCTTTTGTTGCAACACTTTACTCCGGGGCAAAGCAGATATGAAAAAGTTAACCATGGTAATGATGGGCGCGGCGATGATGGTTATGCAGTTGGGCAGCGCGCTGGCCGACGGGCTACAGAGCATTGAACAGCGCGGCGTGCTGCGCGTGGCGGTGCCGCAGGATTTTCCGCCGTTCGGTTCGGTCGGCACCGATCTGCAACCGCAGGGCTATGATATCGATATGGCGAAATATCTCGCCAGCCAGATGAAACTAAAGTTGCAGCTGGTGCCGGTCACCAGCGCCAACCGCGTGCCTTATCTGCAAACCGATAAGGTCGACCTGGTGATCTCCAGCCTCGGTAAAAATCCTGAGCGCGCTAAAGCCATCGATTTCAGCCGCGCCTACGCGCCGTTTTTTCTCGGCGTCTTTGGACCGAAAGGGGAACCGCCGCTGAGCAATGCGGCGGCCCTGAGCGGCAAAAGCATCGGCGTTACGCGCGGCGCGGTAGAGGATATGGTGTTGAGCGGCGTGGCGCCGAAAGATGCCACGGTAAAACGTTATGAGGATAACAACACCACGCTCTCCGCTTATCTCTCCGGGCAGGTGCAGTATGTCGCCACCGGCAACCTGGTGGTGGCCGCCATCGCGCGCCAGAACGCCGACAAAGCGCCGGTAGCGCAGTTTATGCTGAAGGATTCGCCCTGCTATATCGGCCTGAAAAAAGGCGAGCCGGCGCTGAAGGCGAAGATCGACGCGCTGATTGAGCAGGGCATTCAGGACGGCACCCTGAACAAGCTGTCGCAGCAGTGGCTGAAAGCGCCGCTGCCCGCCAACCTCGGCGCATAAGGGCGACGCGATGAGCGGGCAACTCAACTTTAGCGCGCTGTGGCCTTACTGGCCGCAGCTGCTGGCGGGGGCGTGGGTCACCATTCAACTGACGGTGCTGGCGACGCTCGGCGGCGTGGCGCTGGGCATCTTCGGCGCAGCGTTGCGCAGCGGCAAACCGAACTGGCTGAGCCGCATCTGGGGCGGCTACGTCGAGTTAATCCGCAATACGCCGTTCGTGGTGCAGCTTTTCTTTATCGTCTTCGGCCTGCCGGCGACCGGCCTGAAGCTGACGGCGGGGGAAGCGGCGCTGCTGGCGATGCTGATCAACCTCGGCGCCTACAGCACCGAAATTATCCGCGCCGGCATTCAGGCGACGCCGAAAGGGCAGTGGGAGGCGGGACGCGTGCTGGGACTGAGCTACGCGCAAACCTTTCTGCACATCGTGCTGCCGCCCGCCATGCAGCGCATCTATCCGGCGCTGGTCAGCCAGTGCATTATCGTGATGCTCGGCTCGTCGGTGGTGTCGCAGGTCTCTTACGAGGAGCTGACCTTCGCCGCCAATCTGATTCAGTCGCGCACCTTTTTAAGTTTTGAAGTCTATCTGGTTTCGACGCTGATCTATCTGCTGCTGTCTATGATGATGCGCCAGCTGCTGCTGGCGGCGGGCCGGAAATGGTTTGGAGCCACGCGATGAACACCTTTACCGACTGGGATATCGTGCGCAACCTGCTGCTGGCGGCGCGCTGGACGGTGCTGCTGTCGCTGACGGCATTTGTCGGCGGGGCGCTGATGACGCTGCCGCTGCTGTTGCTGCGCCTGACGCGCCGTCGCTGGCCGCAGCGTCTGGTGCGCGGCTACACCGAGCTGTTTCAGGGCACGCCGCTGCTGATGCAGCTGTTTCTCGCTTTTTTCGGTCCGGCGTTGTTCGGCATCGATTTGTCGCCCTGGGCCGCCGCCGCGCTGGCGTTGACGCTCTACAGCAGCGCCTTTCTGGTAGATATCTGGTACGGCAGCATTCGCGCCCTGCCGCCGGGACAGTGGGAGGCGTCGCGCTGTCTGGGGCTGCGTTTCGGCCAGACGCTGCTGCGCGTGATCGCGCCGCAGGCGATGCGCATCGCCATCGCGCCCACCGTCGGCTTTACGGTGCAAGTAATCAAAGGCACCGCGCTCGCGTCGATTATCGGCTTCGTCGAGCTGACCAAGGCCGCCACCATTCTCACCAACGTCACCTATCAGCCGTTCCGGGTTTTCGCGCTGGTGGCGCTGGGCTACTTCCTGATGTGTTACCCGCTGTCGCGCTACAGCCAGTATCTGGAGAAGAAATGTCATGCCGCTCATCACCATTAATCAGGTACAGAAATATTACGGCGCCAACCACGTGCTGAAAGGCGTCGATTTGGATATCGACAGCGGCGAGGTGATTTCGATCATCGGCCGCAGCGGTTCGGGAAAAAGCACGCTGCTGCGCTGCATGAACGGGCTGGAGGGCTATCAGGAGGGCAGCATCAAGCTGGGCGGCATGACCGTGACCGACCGCGAATCGCAGGCGCGCGAGATCAGCCGCTCGGTCGGCATGGTGTTTCAGAGCTTTAATCTCTTTCCCCATATGACGGCGCTGGAAAACGTGATGCTGGCGCCGCGCCGGGTGCTGAAGATGAAGCCGGACGAATGCCGCGCGCTGGCGCGGCAGATGCTGGAAAAGGTGGGACTGGGCGATCGCGTCGATTACTACCCGGCGAACCTCTCCGGCGGCCAGCAACAGCGGGTGGCTATCGCCCGCGCGCTGGCGATGAACCCGAAAGTGCTGCTCTGCGATGAGATCACCTCCGCGCTCGATCCCGAACTGGTGGGTGAAGTGCTGAAGGTGCTGGAGCAGCTGGCGGCGGAGGGGATGACGCTGATCCTTGTGACGCATGAAATGAATTTCGCCCGCGAAGTGGGCGACCGCGTGGTGTTTATGCACCAGGGGCGCGTCTGGGAACAGGGCGAAAGTAAAACCCTGTTTGCCAGCCCACAGACGGCGGAGCTGAAACAGTTTATCTCTTCAGTTCGCGGACTTAACTGATAAGGAACGATGCATGGATATCTCCCAATTCGCACAAATCAACCCGCCGCAGCGCCTGCTGATGGGGCCGGGGCCGATCAACGCCGATCCGCGCGTGCTGCGCGCCATGTCGACCCAACTGATCGGCCAGTACGATCCGGCGATGACCCACTACATGAACGAGGTGATGGCGCTCTATCGCGGCGTATTCCGCACCGAAAACCGCTGGACGCTGCTGATCGACGGCACCTCGCGCGCCGGCATCGAGGCGATTTTGCTCTCCGCCATACGGCCTGGCGATAA
Source organism: Mixta sp. (assembly GCF_024610815.1). Classification (NCBI taxonomy): domain Bacteria; kingdom Pseudomonadati; phylum Pseudomonadota; class Gammaproteobacteria; order Enterobacterales; family Erwiniaceae; genus Mixta; species Mixta sp. The sequence continues at coordinate 3,434 of NZ_JANION010000052.1, read as the reverse complement.
AGTGCTGGTGCCGGTCTTTGGTCGTTTCGGCCACCTGCTGTGCGAAATTGCTCGCCGCTGTCGGGCGGAGGTGCATACCATCGAGGCGCCCTGGGGCGAGGTATTCACTCCTGACCAGATCGAGGAGGCGATTAAGCGCGTGCGCCCGCGTCTGCTGCTGACGGTGCAGGGCGACACTTCCACCACCATGCTGCAACCGCTGGCGGAGCTGGGCGCCATCTGCCGTCGCTATGACGTGCTGTTCTACACCGATGCCACCGCCTCGCTGGGCGGCAATGCGCTGGAGACTGATGCCTGGGGGCTGGATGCGGTCTCCGCCGGGATGCAGAAATGCCTCGGCGGGCCGTCCGGCACCTCGCCGATCACCCTCAGCGCACGTATGGCGGAGACCATCCGCCAGCGCAAACGCGTCGAACAGGGGATTCGCACCGCCGCGCATCAGGACGGTGAGGATGAGATGATCTGGTCCAACTATTTCGACCTCGGCATGATCATGGATTACTGGGGGCCGGAACGTCTGAACCACCATACCGAAGCGACCACCGCGCTGTTCGGCGCGCGCGAATGCGCTCGTCTGCTGCTACAGGAAGGCATGGATAACGCCATCGCGCGTCATCAGCTGCACGGCGAGGCGCTGCTGCGCGGCATTCAGGCGATGGGGCTGGAAACCTTCGGCGACCTGCGCCATCGCATGAACAACGTACTGGGCGTCGTCATTCCGGCTGGCATCAACGGCGAGCAGGTGCGTGCGCGGATGCTGGAGGATTTCGGCATCGAAATCGGCACCTCGTTCGGGCCGCTGATCGGCAAGGTCTGGCGCATCGGCACCATGGGCTACAACGCGCGCAAAGATTGCGTTATGCAGACGCTCTGCGCGCTGGAAGCGGTGCTGAACCATCTCGGCTTTAAAACTGTCCAGGGCGCGGCGATGCAGGCCGCATGGGATCGTTATACCAGCGAGGGCAGCCTGTGACGCCTCAAATGAACGAAGACGAAGCGGATCGCGCGGCGGCGCGGGTGCTGGCGCGCTGCGACGCGCTGGCGGCGATCAGCGAAAGCCGCGACGGGCTGACCCGCGTCTACCTGTCACCGGAACATCTGCGCGCCAACGCCTGCGTCGGCGAATGGATGCAGGCGGCGGGCATGCGCGTCTGGCAGGATGCGGTCGGCAATATCTGCGGGCGCTATGAGGGCGCGGAGCCAGGGGCGCAGGCGCTGCTGCTCGGATCGCACCTTGATACGGTGCGCAACGCCGGACGCTATGACGGCATGCTCGGCGTGCTGAGCGCCATCGAGCTGGTCAGCTGGCTGCATCAGCAGCGGCTGCGTCTGCCGCTGGCGATTGAAATCGTCGGCTTCGGCGACGAAGAGGGCACCCGCTTCGGCATTACTCTGCTGGGCAGCCGTGGGCTGACCGGCAGCTGGCCCGTCGCGTGGCCCGCGGTGCCGGACGCCGACGGCGTGACGGTGGCGCAGGCGATGCAGGCCGTGGGGCTGGACGCCGCGCGCATTCCCGCCGCCGCCCGCGCGCCGGAGTCTGTTGCCGCCTATCTGGAGCTGCATATCGAACAGGGCCCCTGCCTGGAACAGGCGGATCTGGCGCTGGGCGTGGTCACGGCGATTAATGGCGCGCGCCGTCTGAACTGCCGATTCCGCGGCGAGGCGGGACACGCGGGCACGGTGCCGATGACGCAGCGTAAAGATGCGCTGGCCGCCGCTGCCGAATGGATGGTGTTTATCGAGCAAACCACCCGTCAGCAGGGCGGGCAGCGGGTCGCCACCGTCGGCACCCTGCGCTGTCCTGGCGGCGCGGTAAACGTGATCCCCGGCGAGGTAGAGCTGTCGCTTGATATTCGCGGCCCGGAAGATGCAGCGCTGACGGCGCTGCTGAGCGAGCTGCTGACGCAGGCGGAGCGCATTGCGGCGCGGCGCGGATTGAACTTTCACGCCGATGAATATTATGCGATTAACGCTACCGCCTGCGATGCCGGACTGCAACAGGCGCTGACGCAGGCGGTGACGCAGGTGCAGGGGCGCGCCGTCGCGCTGCCGAGCGGCGCCGGTCACGACGCCATCGCCATCGCCGAACGCTGGCCGGTCGGCATGCTGTTTGTGCGCTGCGCCGGCGGCGTCAGCCATCATCCGGCGGAATCGGTGCGCCAGGCGGACGTGGCGAAGGCGGTGCAGGCGGCGCTGCTGGCGGTCGAACATTATGCGGCGCAGTGCGCCGGGAGGCGGTCCAATGCAGCTTGACGCCTTTAACCAGCTTTCCACTGAGCAGGCGCAGGCGGCGATTGCTCACTGCGTCGCGATTCCGCGTTGGCGGCAGGCGGTCGCCGCGGCGCGTCCTTATGCCTCCACGGCGGCGCTAATAGCGCTGGCTGGCGAGCTGGCGCAGGAGTGGGACGAGACTGATTTCGCCCAGGCGCTGACGGCGCATCCACGCATCGGCGAGCGCGCCGCAGGCGAAGAGAAAGAGGCGGCGCTGTCGCGACGCGAGCAGGCTGCGGTGGGAGAGGATGCGACGTTGCGCCAGGCGCTGCGCGAGGCCAACCAGGCATATGAGCAACGCTTCGGGCATCTGTTTTTAATTCGCGCCAAAGGGCGCAGCGGGGAAGAGATGCTGGCCGAGCTGCGGCGGCGTCTCGCTAATACGCCCGACCAGGAGCGGCGTGAGGCGCTGGCTCAGCTGCGGGAAATCACGCTGTTGCGTTTAGAGGAGAGCTTTGCATGAGTTCATTGTCGACCCATATTCTCGATACCGCGCTGGGCAGGCCTGCGGCGGGAGTGACCGTCTCTCTGGAGCAGGACGGCGTTGAGGGCTGGCGTCCACTGGCGCAGGAGAAAACCGATGCCGACGGTCGGATCAACAGCTTCTCTCCGGAGCCGCTGACGCCGGGCCACTATCGGCTGACGGCGGAGATCGGCGACTACTTCGCCGCCGACGGGCGCGACGCGCTTTACGTCACCGCGCAGATCGATTTCGTGATCGCGCAGCCGGGCAGCCATTTTCACCTGCCATATCTGATCTCGCCCTGGAGCTGGTCAACCTACCGGGGCAGTTGAGCGCAACGGCGCTTTTCCCGTCCGGCAGCTTAGCGGACGCCCGCAACCGCAGAAGGCAATCATGATGAATGAGAATCGCGTCAAACCGGAAAATCAGCGTTACCCGGCGGGAAAAACCTTCGCCTGGGGCATGCAGCATGTGCTTACTATGTACGGCGGCATTATCGCGCCGCCGCTGATTATCGGTAGCGCGGCGGGGCTTTCCGCGGCGGATATCGGCCTGCTGATTACCGCCGCGCTGTTTGTCAGCGGCGCGGCGACGCTGCTGCAATCGCTGGGACTGCCGGGGCTGGGCGCGCGGCTGCCGCTGGTGCAGGGCGTCTCGTTCGCCAGCGTGGAGACGCTGGCGAACGAGACGCCCTGCACCA
>NZ_JANION010000005.1:0-13686 GCF_024610815.1 Mixta sp. | reverse complement strand
GCACCTGGCGCGTTACGTTGCAGCTCAATAATATGCGCGGTTTCAAAGCGCCCACCCTGCGCTATCAGTTCCGCGACGGCAAAGGCACCGCCACCATTGTTCAGGGCGACGGCACGCGCTGTAAGGCGGAGACCACCGCTGGCCTGATGAGCTCAGGCAACCTGGTTATCAACAGTCGTTATACCGCCCGCTGCGTTAACGGCACCCGTTACAAAATGCCGCAACTGGTATGTAAACAGGGAGATGGCGCCGCCGTGTGTGAAGCGCAATTTGGCAATGATGTCACTTACCCGATGTCGATCAAGCGTGAGAGTAAATAAGAATGCTGGCGCCCATCACTGATTTTAAACAGAAAATTACCCTGATTGCCGAAAGCGGCATCCAGTTTCTTGATTTCGCTATCTGCCTGAACGACAGCCAGCCTCGCAACTTCGTGCGCCAGACGGCCAACGGCCCGCTGCTGCGCGTGATGCCGGACGCCGCCAGCGGCCGCTTTCTGCTGCCGCAGGAGAACGGCGCGGCGCCCGAAGTGGTGAAGCCGGAGTGCTCCACCACGCTGGCGCAGTCGCTCGAGCTGCTGGCGGGCCTCTGGCTGCCGCTGCCGATCCTGCGCTGCGCCCCGCCGCGTCAGTTTATCGGCGGCCCGGAAAACTGGGCGCGCCTGCAGGTCGTGGCGCTGGATAAGCCTGACGCGGAAGGCAATACGCACCGCGTAATTCTGGCATTCGATACGCAAACCTGTACCGACGAGAGCGATGAGGCGCATTTAATGCTGACGCCTGACGACGCCAACAACGGCGTCGGCTTCGCGCTGGCCTGGCATAACTATGAGCTGGGCGAATTCCTCGATCTCACCTGGGTTGACGGCTGGCTGCGCGAAGTCTTTACCCAGCGCGCCGCCGAGCAGGAAGCACGTCACGCCCACGAAATCAAAATGGCGCTGCGCGAGTTTGAATATCAGGCGCACTATCTCAACCTGCTGGAGCTGCTGGGCACCCAGCTGGCGCTGACCGATATTCGCGTGCTGACCGCTACCCTGCAAGAGCCGGTAGTGAATGTCGATCTGATCCTCGACGTCGGCAACTCCCATACCTGCGGCATTCTGGTGGAAGATCACCCTGACGAAGTCAACGGCCTGAAGCAGACCTATGAGTTACAGCTGCGTGACCTTACTCAGCCGCACCACATCTACAATGAGATGTTCGACAGCCGCGTCGAGTTCGCCGAAGCAAGCTTTGGTAAAAAGAACTTTTCCGTCGAAAGCGGCCGTGACGACGCCTTCGTCTGGCCGTCTCTGACGCGCGTAGGGCGCGAAGCGAGCCGGATGGCGTTGCAGCGCGCCGGCACTGAAGGCGCCACCGGCATCTCCAGCCCGCGCCGCTACTTGTGGGACGAGGCGCGCTACGCCGCCGGCTGGCGCTTTAACCGCGCCGACCGCGTCGAGCCGCAGGCGATCGCCGAACCCCTGATGACCCTGATCAACGATGAGGGCGAACCGCTGTGGCAAGTCGAGGAAGATGAGCGCCTGCCGGTTTTCTCCGCCCACTACAGCCGCAGCTCGCTGATGACCTTCATGCTCAGCGAACTGCTGGCGCAGGCGATGATGCAGATGAACAGCGCCGCCCAGCGGCAGAAAATGCCGCACAGCTACGCGCCGCGTCAGCTGCGTCATATAATTCTTACCCTGCCTTCGGCGATGCCGAAACCGGAGCGGGAGATTTTCCGCCGCCGCATGCAGGATGCCATCGCGCTGGTGTGGAAAGCGATGGGCTGGCATCCGGCCGACGCCGGTTTCGAGCGTGACAGCGACAAAGCGCTGAGCGCCCGTCCGGTGCCCGACGTGCAGATGGAGTGGGATGAAGCGACCTGTGGCCAGATGGTTTATCTGTTCAACGAAACTCAGGTGAATTTCGCCGGACGCGCCGAAGCTTTCTTCGCCAGCATGGCGCGCCCCGACCGCTTGCGCGACGCCAACGAACCGGCGGGCAAAACGCTGCGCATCGCCTCGATCGATATCGGCGGCGGCACCACCGACCTGGCGATCACCCACTATGCGCTGGACGACGGCCAGGGTAACAACGTGAAAATCAATCCGCGCCTGCTGTTCCGCGAAGGCTTCAAGGTGGCGGGCGACGACATTCTGCTGGATGTGATTCAGCTCTACGTGCTGCCGGCGCTGAACGCTGCGCTGAAACAGGCGGGCCTGGCGAATCCCGACAGCCTGCTGGACAAGCTGTTCGGCTACGACGGTCGCATGGACGGCTTCTCCACGCTGCGCCAGCAGGCGACGCTCCAGCTGTTTATTCCGCTGGCGCAGGCGGTGCTGGAGCGCTATGAAAACTACGATCCGCTCGACGTCAGCGCGGAGATCGAAGCGCTTTACGGCGAACTGCTGACGCAGCGTCCCGGCGCGGCGGTGCTGGACTACATCAACGGCGAGGTGCAGCGTGCGCTCGGCGGCCAGCAGAGCTTCGATATTTTGCAGGTGCCGATGGTGGTCAGCCTGAGCCAGCTGCACGGCGAATTCCTCTCGCACCGTATGGCGATCGTGCCGGCGCTGCGTTCGATGGCGGAAGTGGTGTCGCTCTACAGCTGCGACGTGCTGCTGCTGACCGGCCGCCCGTCGCGCTTCCCCGGCGTGCAGGCGCTGTTCCGTCATCTGCAACCGCTGCCGGGCAGCCGTATTCTGTCGCTGGAGGGCTACCACACCAGCGACTGGTATCCGTTTAATAAAATGGGCCGCATCGATAACCCGAAATCGACCGCCGCCGTTGGGGCGATGCTCTGCCTGCTGGCGCTCGATTTACGGCTGTCGAGCTTCTGGTTCAAGGCGGGCGATTTCCAGCCCTACTCGACGATCCGCTATCTCGGCATGCTGGACGACAACCATGCGCTGACCGGCGATAACGTCTGCTACAGCGAAATCGATCTGGACGATCCGAACTGGACGCCGGACCGTAAAAGCAGTTTCCAGATCCGCGGCAACGTTTGTCTCGGCTTCCGGCAGCTGGATAACGACCGCTGGCTGGCGTCGCCGCTCTACAGCCTGACCATCAACGACGCGCAGCTGGCGCGCAAGATCGCGGGCGACAGCGTGCTGCGCGTGAAGCTGGCGGTAGAGCAAGGCGCACAGTCCGGCTCGCCGGAGCGCTTTGTGCTGGCCGACGCGCGTCTCGATGATGGTACGCGCGTGCCGTTATCGCAGCTTAGCCTTAAACTGAATACATTGTCCGCGAGCGGCAATGCCAATGCCCAATACTGGATTGACAGCGGGAGCGTATTTAAGAAATGAAAGCCGTTACGCTGAATCAGCAGGCCTCGCCCTTCAGCCAGCAGGTTGAGGAAATGAACAGCGGCATCGATCGGGCGTTAGCCTGGATCGATAGCCAGCGCACGCACTCATCACGTCTCGATATGGAAGCGGATGGCCTGAAACTTTCTTTGCGTCGCGGTAAATATCAGCTGCGCCAGATGCAGCGCGCGCAGCCCGGCGAAAGCACCATCGGCTTTTACGGCCTTTCGCAGGCGGGGAAAGCGTCGCTGTTGCAGGCGCTGGTCGGCGATGCACAGGGCCGCCTGACCACGCAGCTGGCGGGCAAAGCGATCGACTACCTCACCCATATCAATCCCGGCAATCAGGATTACGGCATGGCGACCCGCTTCAGTCACGTACGCGACGTGGAAGACGCCGTCAGGCCGCTTTCGCTGACGCTGCTTAGCGAAGCGGAAATGACGCGTATGGTGCTGATGGCCTTTCTGCAACAGCCGAAAGGCGACAGCGAGGCGAAAATTCTGGAGGCGCGGCTGGAGCATTTGCAGCGCCTGCGCCAGCCGCAGCCGGTCAGCGGCTTCGCCAGCGATGAGCTGGTGGCGCTGTGGGACTTCAGCCGTCGCCAGGACAGCGGGCGCATGGCGCTGCTGAACCGTCATTTTTGGCCGCAGGCGTGCGAACTCGCCCCCTGGCTGAGCGTGGACGACCGCGCCCAGCTGTTTGCGCTGCTGTGGAATGATGATGAGACGTTGACCGCGCTCTGGCGTCAGCTGGCGCATACGCTGCACGCGCTGCATCATGCGCCGCGTGTTCAGGCGCCGCTCTCGCTACTGGTGGATGAATCGTTGCTGCCCGCAGAGCTGCTGTTCAGCAACGCGGCGGCCACGCTGAACGGCGCGCAGGAGCGCCTGGTGGAAGTGGCGCCCTGCGTCGCCGATCGCGCCGTGCGCCCGGTGGCGCTCTCGCTGGCGGAATTACAGCTGCTGACGCTGGAAGTGCTGATCCCGCTGTCGACGCCGCCGCGCCAGGCGCTGTTCGACCTGGTTGAAGCGGTGGATATTCCCGGCTACGGCGCCGCGCTGGATGAAGACGCGCGCTATGAACAGGCGCAGGCGGCGAGCCGTCATCCGCTGGCGGCGCGCCTGATGCGCGCCCGTCGCGCGCTGTTTCTGGAGTTTTACGGCGAGCGCCAGGGGCTGGATCGCCTGCTGGTCTGCACCGCCGCCAGCGAACGTCAGGACGCCAGTCTGGTGGGCCGCATGCTGACCCAGTGGCTGAAAACCATGCAGCGCGGCGACGGCGATAAACTGAAAGCGCAGAAACCGGTGTTGATCTGGGCAGTCACCCGCTTCGATGGCCGTTATCTGCAGAAAGTGAATATCGATGAAGCGGTGCAGCGACGGACCGGCGTTGCTGGCAGCGACTGGGGATCTATGCTGGCGCAGGATGCAGGCGGCATCGAACGTATGGCCGTGTGGCTGCAGGCGGAGGTGAGACAGCAGGATCGCCTGACGCGTCTGAAAGAGGGTTTACAGCGCCTGCGTCTGGAGCTGGGCGATCGCCTGCTGGCCAACTGGGCGCAGCCGATGAACGATGTACAGCAAAAGCAGCAGATCGCCGACAACCTGCTGAAGGCGCTGCAAACCCGCACCGGTCTGCATGGCGAGCTGCTGGAGCGGCTACAGCCTTCGCGCGAGCAGCTGCGCGCCATCTATCTGCTGCCGCAACAGCAGCAGCTGGCCGCCGCTGGCGCGCAGCACGCGCCCGCCGCGCCGAATCTGCCCAGCAGCCATTTCGGCATCGGTTTCGAATTCGATCTGTTCAGCAGCCAGCCTGCCCCGACGCTGGCCAGCGACGCTGAAGAAGCGGCGCCCGACAGCGACAGCCTGTTCGCCCATAACGTACAGCGCTACTGGATACATCATCTGCGCAGCCTGCCAGATAACGACGGCCTGCTCTCGCTGCTCGGCGTCAGCAAAAGCACGTTGCAGATGCTGGTCGAGGAACTGATCACCGCCAGCTTCCGTCTGGATGTCGCTGGCAGCCTGCTGCGCACGTTGACCGAACATGAAGCGGCGAACGCGCCGCGCGAAGGGAAAGTAGACAGGCAGGTGTCGCGTGCGCTGACGGTGCTGGGTGATTTCGTCGCCTGGCTCGGCTTTCTGAAGCGCGACGCAGCGGAACGTCCCGACAGCCGCGTCAACCGCGGCCATAAGATTTTCGCGCAGCCGCAGACGCCCGCTGTCAGCTTCGGCGCGTCGCAGCGTTTGACGCGCCTTTCCGCCGCGCCAGCCAATACCACCGCGTTTTATATTTATGACTGGCTGGTTGGGCTGAACACCCTGATCGTGGAAAACAACGGCTATGCGGGCGGCAGCGATATCGACGACGACGCGCGCCAGCCTTTGCAGCAGGCGCTGAAATTGATTCAGTCCTGTTGATTCAGTCCTGATGTTACCGCGCCCGGCCGCAAGGCGGGCGCTGACCTGTTCAGCCGGGCGGCTTACGCGCCCGGCCTCGCTTCATTCCCCGCCATCTTTTCAGCAATAATGCAGCGCAAGCTCGCCCTGCAACGCCCGCTGCGCCTCTTCCAGCAGAGCAAAAATCGCTGCCAGCTCGCCGCACCGGTCGGGCGCAGGCGCATGGCACAGCACGATGCGCGCGGGCAACGCCATTTCGCCGGTCAGCGCGTCCCATAGCGCGTCAAGGTTGGCGCCGAAATGGGCGCCCACACCGCTCTGTTCCGCAAAGCAGCGGTAAAATTCGGCACGGCTGGCTATCGTTGAAAAATCAAAGCGCATCTCCAGCACAGGCTACTCCAGACGTTGAAACGTGCGGTAATGATCGGTAGTCAAATAAATAAGCCCGTCGCTGGAATAAAGCAGCCGATCGCTGCTGCGGCGGCCGCAGCGGTAGTTAACGTCCGCCTCATACCAGCTGCGTCCGGCGCGCGCAGGCAACCCGCCTTCGCGATTTGAAAAGCGATCGCCGCCGATGGCGCGGCCCGGCAGCATCTGGCAGAGGTTGCCCTTTGACGGCTCCCAGCCCTGACGGCGCGCCTGCGCTTTGGTCAGATAGTAGTCCGGCAGCCGCTGATGCTGACGCAGATAGTCTGCGACCTGCCGATCGTCGGTCAGTGCGCTGATATCGTTTTTCGCCACCGCCGCAGGCGTGGCGGCCTGATGCGCGTTAAAGTGGGGACGCAGGCCGATAAAGGCAGCGGCCAGTACGAAAATCAGGCCGACCCAGAGTTTTTTAGACATAGTTTTCAACAGCTAAATAACGAGACGGTCACTATAGCAGCCTCATGGTCAGACCGAAACGTCCGGCGCGTCGTCGCACTCCCGTTTCACAATAAGCTGTGGATGCCAGCCCGGCGGCAGCGGTTCAGGACGGCGGATCTGCACTTCGCTCAGGCTTAATGCCGTGACGCCGCAGGCGTAAAAGCCCGGCATGCCGCCGGGCCAGGGCTCCACGCTCCAGGGACGCTGGGTGGCGGGATTGATGGCGTACGCATTGTCTAATCCCATGCCGCCCGGATTAGCCGGATTACAGGGCGGACGAATGTCATACCAGCCCTGCTCCGGGTGGACGCAGTTAAGCTGATCGATCAGCAGATGGCTGAAGCTGATATGGTGCAGCGCGCCGGGAATTTCGCAGTGCAGATTGATCGCGCCCTGCATGGCGCCGGTCAGATGGCTGAACGCCACCCAGGCGATTTCGCCGGGCGCGACGTCAGGATGTCGCGGACGTACGGAGATAAATACCGGATCGGCCTTTCCCCAGTGCACCGGCGGTCCATAAATGCAGTTAAAGGTGATGTGGCTGAAGGCGAGCCGCCGGAAGTGGCCGCCGTCGCGGCTCAGCAGGCCGATGCCGCGGTTGGAGTCAAGGATAGTGCAGCCGGTTACGACCACGTCTTCAATATCATCATGGGTTTCCGTGCCGATCTTCAGCGCGCAGCTATTGGAGCGCAGAATGGTGCCGGTCACGGTGATATGTGTCGCCGGACCGCGCAGCGGCGCGGGCTTGTACGTGGTTTTGATGCAGATACCGTCATCGGCGGCGCTGAAATAGCTGTCGCTGATATGTACGTAACGGCAGCTGTCGATATCCAGCGCGTCGGTATTGGCCATGGTGAGATCGTTATCGATGCACAAACGGCTGATGCGCACCTGCTCGCAGCTCACCAGATGCACCGTCCACATCGGCGCCTGCTCGATGGTAAAATCCTGCAATGTGATCTGACGACACGCTTCCAGCACCAGTATGCGCGGCCGCTCCGGCAGCGGCAGCCGGTAACCCTGATTGTCCGCCTCGGCGGCGAACCAGGCGGCGGCGTTGCCGTCGATGCGCCCTTTTCCTTCAATGGTGATGTTTTTTTTGTGGCTGGCGTAAAGCAGCACGCGCGATGAACATTCCGCCTGGCTTTGCGCTTGATGGGTGTAATCTTCCGGTCGACTACTGGCGATCAGCGTGGCGCCTGCGGCAAGGTGCAGCGTCAGGTTAGCCGGGAGCGCCAGCGAACCGATCAGATAAGGTCCGGGAGGGATATAAAGCATGCCGCCGCCGCGTGAGGCAACATCGTCGAGCGCACGTTGAAAACAGAGAGTATCGGGGGTTTCGCCATCCGCAGCGGGATGATAGTCGTCCAGGGAAATAATCATTCAGTACGTCCCAGAAGAAAACGGTGCCGTTATCCCAACACAGCTTTTATTGAAACGCTATTTCAAAAAGGTGATGCCGTTAAGAAATGTGAAATATTTCACAACGCGGGCCGGGAAGACCGGCCCTGGCGCTTACTCAGCTTTGTAATGATTTGCTGTGCTGCTGAACAACGCTGCGGCGCCATGCGCCCGGCGCTTTGCCGAACTGTCGTTTAAAGCTGCGGTTAAACGACTGCTGCGAATCGAAACCCAGCGAAATAGCGACGTTCAGGATAGGTTCGTTGCTGGTCGTCAGGCGATCCGCTGATTTTTTCAGCTTCTGCGAACGAATGTACTCGCCCAGCGGGTAGCCGGTATGCTCTTTAAACATTCGCTGCAGATGCCATTTCGAATAGCCGGCGCGTTCGGATACCGTATCGAGATCCAGCCTGCCTTCGATATTGTTGTCAATCCAGTCGATTAAATCGTGAATAAAGGCGTCACTTCTCATATTTCTCTCCCGTCGCCAGGGCTAATGGTATCAGTATCAGTTGCAGTTACACTTTAACGGTGACTGAATTTACCGGAAATTGCAAATTATATTGATACATTAAATGCAGCCAGGTCGTCCGCTGAGTGTTAAAGCCCCCCTTCCTCATCAGTTAACTCTTTGTCATTAAAGAAATAAAAATTTGCACCTCAGGAATAAAGAGATTCTGCCGATACCATTGATAGGTATGAGTTGGCGGAGTACAGGTATGTGGTTTGTTGTGTCTGAAGTGGAAAAAATTACCCGCAAATCGCGCGGACAACTGGAAAATGCAATGCGTTCTGGGCTGCTGGCGTGGCGCGTTTCGGAACGGGGCCAGGTTGAGATCGAACTCAACAGCGTGCTGAAGACGTTTGTTGGCGAACAGGCTGGCGCGGCGACCAGCGACGAGGTCAACCGCCGCCTGGAGCAGCAATGGGAATGGCTATGGCATCCGCGCGTGGCGAGCTAACTGTCCCGTTCCGCTGCCGCAGGTTTTGCTGACCCTCAGTCCCCTGACGTTAGCATCCAGAAACGCGCGGATGGCGGGAATAATCTCCTGTGCGTGCGTCTCTAACGCAAAGTGGCCAGTATCGTAAAAACGAATATCGGCATCAGGAATATCCCGCTTCCATGCATGAGCGCCAGCGGGAAGAAAACAGGGATTGTTTTTATCCCAGACGGCCAGCAGCGGCGACTCTCGCCTTTTTCCTGCTTAGCCTTGGCACAGTGCCGATGTGTTTATTGAATATACTTTTTAGTATGTTGTAACTAATATCACCATATCATTCGAACCGTACCTGCCTTCTTTGCGGGCCACAGAAAACAGGCGCCGTCCGCAATAAAAAAGCCGCATTTAGCGGCTCTTTTTACAGATGATTTCCGGTTCAGGCTCAGGCACCGCCTCGCAGCCGCTGGTATCTTTTTTCTTAAGCTCCTCCAGCGCATCGGCGACGGTGCGCTTTGCCAGCACCTTCAGCGAGGCCTCTTCCGCCTCTTCCGCTATCGCCTTGAAATACCAACAGGCATTGGCGCTCACCACGCAGCGCGCCGGCACTTCCGGTCGCGACGCCCAGATTTTCTTATCTTCGATCACCGAAACATAAATATCGCGCAGCGTAATCTGATCGGCGGGACGTCCAAGATGGATAGAGCCAGTACGGCCAAGAGTGGAAACAATGATGCCGTCGCGTGTGAGCGGCACCATCAGCTTACGAATAAAGCTGGGGTTCGCTTCCAGACCATACGCCAGTATGGCGCTGGTGGAGCGTTTACCCGACTGCTCCGCCATCGCTACGCTTAATACCATCTGCAAAGCTGTCGGGAAGCGGTAATCTAACATTTCATCATCCTGAGTTGCGGCAAATATTGTTCTTTTTGGCGCCACGGCTGTGAAGAATCAATGCGAAATAATATAACAAACACTGTTGCTTTTTTGAAGAAGAGTGCCTGTGCAACGCACATAATCACAATTCAGCGCGCCTTCAGTTAACGAAAACTGTCGCCAGGCGAGATTTTTCGCCAGCCTGAGACAGACGGCTTCCCTGCCCTGACGCTGCGGTTTCACACTGACTGTTCCGCCTCTTTGCGCGGCAGCTGCGCCTTCAATAGCAGCGTCAGCACCACGTTGATCAGCGCCAGCGCGCACAACACCAGCAACGTGATCTGCGCGCCAAAAGCATGAAAAACCCAGCCGCCCATCAGCGGCGTCAATGCCTGGCCAATCAGCGCCGGACGCGCCATACGTCCGGTGATCAGCGCGTAATCCTCCGCGTTGACCAGCACCAGCGGCAGCGTACCACGCACAATCGCGCGCAGGCCATTGCCCGCGCCGTAGATCAGCATACTGACGATCGCCAAATGAGGGAACAGCGTGAGCATCACCAGACCCAGCGCGACCAAACCAACGGAAAACAGCGCCGTCCAGATGGGATGACCGCGCTTAAAGGCGATATCCACTACGCGCGACGCAACCTGGCATGGCCCCAGCACCGCGCTGACGGCCAGCGCGCCAGCCAGCGTGTAACCCTGCGCCTGCAGCAGCGCGATCAGTTGTACCGAGATAGCGGTCATAATCACCGACGCGAGGGTGAAAATGGCGCACAGCAGCCAGAACAGACGTCCCGGCAGCGCGCTTTCGCCCTTTGGCGCGCGGCGATCGACCGGTGCTTTTTTGCCGCCGCCGGCCGGCAGAGCGAACAGATAAGCCGGGAAAACGCAGCACAGCAGCAGCGCGGCATAGGCGAAACAGGCGTGACGCCAGCCCAGCCACTCAATCAAAAAGGCGCAAAACGGCCAGACCAGCGTAGTGCAGAAGCCGGAGATCAGCGTAATGCTGGTAATGGCGCGCCGCGCGGCTCCGCCGTACAGCGTGCCGAGCGTAGCGAACAGCGCATCATACAATCCCATCGCCATCCCGACGCCAATAAGCGCCCACGCCAGCAAAAACAGCCACAGCGCATGGCTTAGCCCGATCAGGGTCAGCCCCGCCGCAATGACCGCGCCGCTGGCGGCCAGCATGGCGCGGCCGCCGGTGCGGGCGATAATACGTCCGCTTAACGGCGCCAGCAGCCCGGAGATGAGGATCGCCAGCGACAGCGCGCCGTAAATCCACTGCTGCGACCAGCCGGTCTCACGGCTGACCGGCGCGGCCAGCACCGCCATAATATAAAAAGAGCCGCCCCAGGCGACGATTTGCACCGCGCCCAGCGCGACTGTCCCGGCAAGGCCGGGCAAGGCGATTTTCTGTTGCAATCCTTTGTTCTCGCTTAGTCAGAAGAAGTGATGTGCTGTAACGCGCGGGCGCTGGCCTCATCGTCCGGAATATAGACCATGAGTCGATCGCCGTTGCGCGGCGCAGACCACCAGTTATTCTGCCGCAGCGCCAGCCTGCCGACCTGCGGGTGCTGGAAATATTTGACCCGGTTTTCGATGCTGCGTAGCTCGTAGCGCTGCCAGGTGTCACGAAATTCAGAGGAATGGGTCAACAATCGCTCCAGAAAGCCTTCCCAGACCGGATCGCCCAGATGTTCGCCCATCTGCGCGCGGAACATCGCCACCATTTGCGGCATCACATCGTGCCAGTCCGCCACGGCGCTGCGCCAGCCGGGATGGTTAAACGCCAGCCACATGCAGTTGCGCTCCTCTTCCGGCAGCGTTTCCACATCCACATTCATCAGACGCGCCCAGGCCTGGTTGTGGCCCATAATATCGAAACGCTGATTTTGCACTACCGCCGGCAATGGATTCAGACTGTCCAGCATAATCCGCGTGTGCGCCGAGAGACGTTCGCACGCTTTTGCCGCGCTGCCTGCGCTCCAGACCTGTCCCGCGAGGCGAAAAAGGTGCTGCGTTTCTGCCTCGTTACACTGTAACGCAGCCGCGATCGCCGTCAGCGTTTTGGCTGAGGCTTTGATTTCTCTTCCCTGCTCCAGCCAGGTATACCAGGTCACGCCGACATCGGCCAGCTGCGCCACCTCCTCGCGTCTTAGCCCCGGCGTACGGCGGTGGCGCATACGTGGCAGCCCAAGCCGCACCGGATCAAGGCTCTCGCGTCGGCTACGTAAAAATTCGCCCAGCAGACGATGGTTCGATTTTTCCTGGATTTCATTACGGGTCGCGTTGGTCATTTCGTCCTCTTTCTGCACAGGCAGGTAGCGCTGGTACCATGATAATCAAGAACTGGTACCCGTTTAATGAATCGCTGATGCTATGCCTCACCTGTGACAAAAACAAGAGAAGCATGATGAATACAACAACGTTAGGACGGGCCGGACTTATCGTGTTGCTGGCCGGGCAGTTGCTGCCGATGATCGATTTTTCCATTGTTAACGTTGCCCTCGACGCCATGTCCGCCAGCCTGCGGGCGTCGGCCATCGAGCTGGCGCTGATTGTGGCGATCTACGGCATCGCGTTCGCCGTCTGCCTGGCGATGGGCAGTCGGCTGGGCGACAATTTTGGCCGCCGTAAAATATTTATTACCGGCGTGTGGCTGTTTGCCGTCGCTTCGCTGCTGTGCGGCGTGGCGACCGATGTGAAAACGCTTTTGCTGGCGCGGGCGTTGCAGGGCGCAGGCGCGGCGCTGGTGGTGCCGCAGATCCTCGCTACGCTGCACGTCACCCTTCAGGGACGCGCTCATGCCCGCGCGATCGGGCTTTACGGCGGTATTGGCGGGCTGGCTTTCATTATCGGTCAGGTGATGGGCGGCTTTTTGATTGGCGCGAACGTGGCGGGTTACGGCTGGCGCAGCGTTTTCCTTATCAACCTGCCGGTTTGCCTGGCGATTCTGCTGACGGCGCGACGCTTTATTCCTGAAACCCGCAATCCTGAGCCGCTGCCGTTAGATATCGCCGGCACGCTACTGCTGGCGGGCGCGACGGGCAGCCTGATGGTCGCGCTGGCGCTGGGGCCGGTGCTGCACTGGACGTGGCCATGCCTGCTGCTGCTGGCGCTGTTTCCACTGCTATTACTCCAGCTGTGGCGTACCGAAGTCGCGCTGGAAAAACGCGGCGGCGCCCCGCTGTTGCCGCCGCTGCTGCTACGGTTGCCCAGCATGCGTTTCGGCATCAGCCTGGCGGTGCTGTTCTTCAGCTGCTGGAGCGGCTTTATGTTCGCCGTCGCGCTGACGTTGCAGTCGGGCGCTGGCATGAGCGCCTTTTCTTCCGGCAACGCCTTTATCGCGCTCGGCGCCGCCTATTTCCTGGTCTCGATTAGCTCGACCCGCATTGTGGAGCGTCTGGGTAAGCGCGCCACCCTGCTGCTGGGTTGTGCGATTCAGATGAGCGGTCTGCTGCTGCTGATGGCGACCTTTTACTACGGCTGGGCGGCGATCGGCGTACTTATCCTGATGCCCGCCACGCTGGTGATCGGCGGCGGGCAGGCGCTGATCGTCAGTACCTTTTATCGTATCGGCATGGCCGACGTGCCGCGCGACTACGCAGGCGCGGGCAGCGCTACGCTGTCGACGGTGCAGCAGGCGGCCTTTGGCATGGGGCCGATGGTGCTGGGATCGGTATTTACGCAGATGCTGCTGCAGGGCGACTATCGCCATGCGGTGCTGGCAACCCTGGCAGCAGAGTGGCTGCTGATGCTGGCGCTGGTGGCGCATACGCTCTGGTCGCGCCGTACCTTCGCCGTTCCGTGCCGGCAAACCACGGCGCCGCTGGAATAAAGATCGGGGCCGGGTTATTCCGGCCTTTTATTTCAGTTATTCACAGCGCGAGGAATAAATTGCTACTTAC
>NZ_JANION010000158.1:0-37031 GCF_024610815.1 Mixta sp. | reverse complement strand
TGCTTCTGCTTCTGCTTCTGCTTCTGCTTCTGCTGCCCCGGTTTCCCTTTATCCGCCAGGCTTATGTTATCCAGCGTTTTTATGCGCGCCGCTGGGCATTCGCTCATTTCCGACGCGCATAAAAAAACGCAGCCTGAAGCTGCGTTTTCTCAACGGCAAAAGAGAAGATATTACTTCACTTCCAGCCCTTTGGCTTGCAGGTCGGCGTGGTAGGACGAACGCACAAAAGGTCCGCAGGCAGCATGGGTAAAGCCCATCGCCATCGCTTCCTCTTTCATCTCATCAAACTCTGCCGGACTGACGTAGCGCTGCACCGGCAGGTGATGACGGCTCGGCTGCAGATACTGACCCAGCGTCAGCATCGTTACTCCGTGACGGCGCAGGTCGCGCATCACTTCGACGATTTCCGCGTTGGTTTCGCCCAGGCCCACCATCAGACCAGACTTAGTGGGAATATCCGGGTGCGCTTCTTTAAAACGCTCCAGCAGCTTCAGCGACCAGTCGTAGTTGGCGCCGGGGCGCACCTGACGATACAGGCGCGGCACGTTTTCCAGGTTGTGGTTAAACACGTCTGGCGGCGTTGCGGTAAGAATCTCCAGCGCGCGGTCCATACGGCCACGGAAGTCAGGCACCAGCGTTTCGATTTTAATCGTTGGATTTTTTTCGCGGATAGCGCTGATGCAGTCGGCAAAGTGCTGCGCACCGCCGTCACGCAGATCGTCACGGTCAACGGAGGTTACGACAACGTAACGCAGGCCCATATCGGCAATGGTTTGCGCCAGTTTGGCCGGCTCGTTGCTGTCGGGCGTTAACGGACGTCCATGTGCCACGTCGCAGAACGGGCAGCGTCGCGTACAGATAGCGCCGAGGATCATAAAAGTCGCGGTGCCGTGGTTAAAGCATTCCGCAAGGTTAGGGCAGGAGGCCTCTTCACAGACAGAGTGCAGACCGTTTTTACGCATCGCCGCCTTGATCCCCTGAATACGACTGGAGTCGGCAGGCAGCTTGATTTTCATCCACTCCGGCTTGCGTAATAACTCCTGACGCTCGGTGACCACGGTCTTCACCGGGATTAACGCCATTTTATCTGCGTCGCGATACTTAACGCCGCGTTCCATCTGAATCGGTTTACTCATAAGCGTGCAGTTTCCAGGTTGGATTGCAGTTTGAAAAGAGGCCGTAACTCAATGAGTCGTTTGCTTTTTCAACTTTATTTGAAAAAATCGCAAAAATTATATCATTTCAGCGCCTGACAAACAGCCTGCCGGACGGTGAAAACGTTGCAAAATTGTAAAGTCGCACGCACGGTTACAATACGTCGAGTCCGTCGTCGGGTTGCCAGCTGGCTGACGGGATCGCCAGCTGCTGTAAAAATTTCTCAATCAGCACCGGCTGCACCGCTGCGGGCGTAACGCCTTCGCGGAAGGCGCTGAGCTGCGTCATCTCCAGCCCGGCGTAACCGCACGGGTTGATGCGCAGAAAGGGCGCCAGATCCATCGCGATGTTTAATGCCAGGCCGTGAAATGAACACCCCTGACGGATGCGTAAGCCAAGCGAACAAATTTTTTTCCCCGCCACGTAGACGCCAGGCGCATCGGGACGCGCGTAGGCTTCAACGTCGTAATGCGCCAGCGTGTCCACTACCGTCTGCTCAATGGCGGTCACCAGCTGACGCACGCCCAGCTTGCGGCGCTTCAGATCGATCAACACATACATCACCTGCTGACCGGGTCCGTGATAGGTGACCTGACCGCCGCGATCGCTCTGGACCACCGGAATATCGCCGGGCATCAGCAGATGTTCAGCTTTGCCGGCCTGGCCCTGAGTAAAAATCGGATGGTGCTCCACCAGCCAGAGCTCGTCAGGCGTATCGGCGTCGCGTCGATCGGTAAACTGGTGCATAGCAAGAGAGACAGGTTCCCAGGGGCGCAGGCCCAGCTGGCGAACAATAAGGAGAGGCTGCTGCAAAACGTGCTTCCCGCTTCAAAGAAAGAAAGAAGTATAACGCCAGCCGTGGGCGAGTACTACCCGCCCTGGCCGGTGTAGAAGTTACAACACCATGCGTACGATCTCAATTTTACCCAACTCTTCATAGAGCGTTTCGATCTGCTCGATATGCGTCGCGTTGATGGTAATGGAGACGGAATGGTAATTGCCTTTGCTGCTGGGTTTCACGTCGGGCGTGTAATCGCCCGGCGCGTGACGCTGCACCACTTCTACCACGTGATCAACCAGCTCCGGTTGCGCCAGTCCCATGACTTTGTAGGTAAAGGAACAGGGGAATTCGAGCAGTTCATTCAGTTTGGTTTTCATATGGACTCCGGTGCGAAAAAAGACTCCCGCCGTGGCGGGAGTGTACTGATACTCTGGTTATATGGGCAACTGACGCCAATATCAATGGCTGGAAGCCTGTTAGCCGAACCAGTGGTGGAACATCAGCTTGATATAATCAACGATACGGCTAAAGAAGCCACCTTCCGGCACTTCATTCAGCACCACCAGCGGACGCTGTTCAATGGTTTTACCGTCGAGCTGGAAATTGATCGTGCCGACCACCTGATTTTTCTTCAGCGGCGCGTGCAGTTCAGTGTTGCTGAGTACGTAGCTGGCCTTCAGATCTTTCATGCGGCCGCGCGGGATAGTCAGATACATATCTTTATCAACGCCCAGCTGAACGCGATCGCTGTTGCCGAACCAGACCGGCTCAGAGGCGAACTCTTTGCCCGCCTTCAGCGGCGCGACGGTTTCAAAGAAGCGGAAGCCCCAGGTCAGCAACTTTTTACTTTCAATTTCGCGGCCTTTGTAAGTATGGCCGCCCAGCACCGCTGAGATCAGACGCATCTGGCCTTCCGTCGCGGAGGCGACCAGGTTATAGCCAGCGGAGGCGGTATGACCGGTTTTGATGCCGTCCACGTTCAGGCTGGTATCCCACAGCAGGCCGTTACGGTTAGTCTGACGGATATTGTTGAAGGTAAACTCTTTTTCTTTATAAACCGCGTACTCTTCCGGCACGTCGCGGATCAGCGCCTGGCCGATTAGCGCCATATCACGGGCGGAGCTGTACTGGCCTTCGGCATCGAGTCCGTGAACCGTCTGGAAATGGGTATTCTGTAAGCCCAGCGCCTTAACGTAGTTGTTCATCAGGCCGACAAACGCATCCTGACTGCCCGCCACGTAGTCCGCCATCGCCACGCAGGCGTCATTGCCGGACTGCAGTACGATGCCGCGCGTCAGCTGGGAAACCGGCACGCGATCGCCCGGCTTCAGGAACATCAGCGAGGAGCCGCGGAACACCGGGTTGCCGGTCGCCCAGGCGTCCTGGCCAACGGTAACGATATCATCCTGATGAATTTTGCCCGCCTTGACCGCCTGTCCGATGACGTAGCTGGTCATCATTTTGGTCAGGCTGGCCGGATCGCGACGCGCGTCGGCGTTTTTCTCGGCCAGCACCTTTCCGGAGTTGTAGTCGATAAGGATATAGGCTTCTGCGTCAATATCCGGTACGCCAGGGATCATGGTCTTAATATTAACGTCTTCGGCCAGTGCGGCCTGACTCAGGCTCAGGGCAATCACGGTGCCCGCCGCCAGGCGCTTAAAATAGTGACAGGTTTTCAGCGTATTCATGTTAGAGACAACAACATCCGTGGAGGTTAGTGAAAAAAGTGCCTTACTATAGCAAAAGGCGTTTTTGCCGGCATCCAACTTCACGCTGACGCGATAAACAGGCGTTGCCGCCGCGTCAGCGCGAAGTGTCGCCGTTGTGCGTTACATACCGCCGGTTGCGGTAATAAAGGATTGCTGATTCGCTTCGCTGAGCAGACGATGCTGCAACGCCGCCGCCTCCTGGCGAGAAGCGAAGGGGCCCAGCTGTACGCGATAAAGTTTCCCGCTGGGCGCAACGTTGCCCGGCACGCCGAACTGCGATTTTAACTTATCGGTCCACTGGTTGGCGCGTCCGGCGTCGCTTAGCGCGCCGACCTGCACCACATAGTTGCCCGCTGCGGCAGGCGCGGCGGCTGAGGGCGCCGCGGACGGGGCGGCTACGGGCGCAGACGACGCTGGCGTTTCCGGCTCGCTGCCTTCCAGCACGCCCGGATGCAGCGGCGTCGGCGCGCCGAGGAAACCGCTGCTGCGTACCGGCGCGCCCATTTGGTCATCGCTGGTTAGCGTGCTGTTGTCCACCGGCTGAATATCCTGCGGCTGAGCGGCAGGCGCGGCTGCGCCGCCGCCCATCACCATCATGCCGCCGCCGATATCGGGACGCGACGGCAGCGCGTAGCTCTGTTTCGCTACTACGGTGCCGATGGTGCCGGGACCGGAAAGGCTGCCGTCGGGCGCGACTTTAATGTAATCGATGCGCACGCGCGTATTGTTCGACATATTCAGCCGGTCGCCCGCCGCGCGCGACAGATCGATAATGCGTCCCGGCGTGTAAGGGCCGCGATCGTTGACGCGCACCACCAGCTGTCGGCCGTTGGCGAGGTTCGTCACGCGCACATAGCTGGGCAACGGCAGAGTAGGGTGCGCTGCGGTCAATGCCTCAGGATCGAAGGCTTCGCCCGTCGCGGTACGGGTGCCGTTAGCCTCTTCGCCATACCAGGCCGCCAGTCCGGTTTCGCTGTAGTTGGAGGGATCTTTGATAATTTTGTAGGTCTTGCCGTTAACGCTGTAATCCTGGCTGGTAGCCGGATTGATCGGCTCGTAGCGCGGTTCAACGCCGCCAATTTCCACTACGGGGCCGTTATAGACCGGCTGCTGCGGCGCCGACGTCTGCTGTTCTGTAGTCGTACAGGCGGCTAACAGCAGCGAGGCTGCACCCACCCAAAGCCAATCCTTACGCATCGAAAGCCTCTTAAACGCTTTTAGACAACAATTTACGGTGTGTGTGGATCGACATCACAATGCCGAATCCCGCCATCAGTACAATCAACGCTGAACCGCCATAGCTCACCAGCGGCAAAGGTACGCCGACCACCGGTAAGATACCACTTACCATGCCGATATTAACGAAAACATATACAAACAAAATCAACATCAGGCCGCCAGCCATCACGCGACCAAAGGTAGTTTGCGCCCGTGCGGCGATAACCAGACCACGCATAATTAGCAGCAGATAGAGCGCCAGCAGGATCAGCACGCCGACCAGCCCCAGCTCCTCCGCCAGCACGGCGAAGATAAAGTCGGTATGGCGCTCCGGCAAAAACTCCAGCTGCGACTGGGTGCCGTGCAGCCAGCCTTTGCCGCGCAGTCCGCCGGAACCGATAGCGATTTTAGACTGAATAATATGGTAGCCAGCTCCCAGCGGATCGCTTTCTGGATCGAGCAGCATCATCACGCGGTCACGCTGGTAGTCATGCATCAGGAAGAACCATAGCACCGGAATAAAGGCGGCAACCAGCAGAACGGCGATGCCGATCAGTTTCCAGCTCATGCCGGATAAAAACAGCACGAACAGGCCGGAGGCGGCGATCAGAATCGACGTGCCGAGGTCAGGCTGCGCCGCTACCAGCAGCGTCGGTACAAAAATCAGCACCAGCGCGATGCCGGTATTCTTTAACGTCGGAGGGCAGACATCGCGGTTGATAAAGCGCGCCACCATTAGCGGCACGGCGATTTTGGCGATTTCGGAGGGCTGGAAGCGCACCACGCCGAGGTCGAGCCAGCGCTGCGCCCCTTTACTAATATGGCCGAAGGCGTCCACCGCCACCAGCAGCACCACGCAGACCAAATAAAGATAGGGCGCCCAGCCTTCATAGACGCGCGGCGGCACCTGCGCCATCGCGACCATTACCGCCAGCCCCATAAAGATCTGGCCGATTTTACGCTCCATCATGCCGGGATCCTGGCCGCTGGCGCTCCACATGACGAACGCGCTATAAATCAGCAGACAGGCGATGATGATCAGGAACAGCGGATCGATATGTATCTTGGTCCAGATCGATTTTTTCTGGGGGCTATCGTTCATGGACATCGTTATTCACCTTCATAACCGGGCGGCGTCGGCGCGGCTTCCGGTAGCGCCGTATTGTTGTCGCCTAACATTATATGGTCGAGAATTTGACGCATTACGGTGCCTACCGCCGGACCGGCGCCGCCATTCTCCAGAATCATCGTCACCGCCACGCGAGGTTTATCATAAGGAGCGAACGCGGTCATCAGTTTATGGTCGCGCAGACGTTCGGCGATTTTGTGCGCGTTATAGGTTTCGTTCTCTTTCAGACCGAAAACCTGCGCGGTGCCCGATTTCGCGGCGATCTTATAGGGCGCGTCGGCAAAGCTCTTATGGGCTGTGCCGTTAGGCCGGTTCGCCACGCCGTACATGCCGTCTTTGGCGATTTCCCAGTAGCCGGAGTGAATATCGCCGATGGGCGTCGCCGGCGGCTGACGATAAGGCACCAGCAGATTATTCTCACGCGTGGCGCGCAGCAGATGCGGGGTTCTGATGATGCCGTCGTTAATCAGGATCATCAGCGCCTTGTTCATTTGCAGCGGCGTCGCCGTCCAGTAGCCCTGGCCGATGCCTACCGGAATGGTATCGCCCTGGTACCACGGTTTTTTGAAACGCTTCATTTTCCATTCGCGCGTCGGCATATTGCCGGGGTTCTCCTGCGGTAAATCGATGCCGGTGCGTTCACCGTAACCAAATTTATTCATCCACTCCGACAGGCGATCGATGCCCATATCGTAAGCGACCTGGTAGAAGAAGGTATCCGCCGACTCCTCCAGCGACCTGGTGACATTCAGGCGGCCATGCCCCCATTTTTTCCAGTCGCGGTAGCGCTTTTCAGAGCCGGGCAACTGCCACCAGCCGGGATCGAACAGGCTGGTGTTGCGGTTGATCACGCCAGCGCTGAGCGCTGAGACGGCGACGTAAGGTTTCACCGTCGACGCGGGCGGATAGGCGGCCTGGATGGCGCGGTTATAGAGCGGACGGTTCTCATCCTGCAATAGCGCCTTGTAATCTTTACTGGAGATGCCGTCGACAAACAGGTTCGGATCGTAGCTCGGCGTGGAGACCATCGCCAGAATCTCGCCGGTGCGCGGATCGCTGACCACTACGGCGGCGCGGCTGCCGGTCAGCAGCGTTTCGATATACTGTTGCAGTTTAAGATCGATGGTCAGCCAGATATCGCGTCCAGCCTGCGGCGACTGTTCATGCAGCTGACGGATCACGCGGCCGCGGTTATTCACTTCCACCTCTTCGTAGCCGGTTTTGCCGTGCAGCACATCTTCGTAGTAGTTTTCGATGCCCAGCTTGCCGATATCGTGCGTCGCGGCATAATTCGGCCATTTGCCCTCTTTATCGAGGCGTGCGACATCGCGATCGTTAATCTTGGAGACGTAGCCGACGACATGCGTCAGCGTCTGGCCGTAAGGATAGTAGCGCCGCTGGTAACCTTTCACCTCGACGCCAGGGAAGCGATACTGATTCACTGCGAAACGCGCTACCTGCACATCGTTCAGCGCCGTTTTCAATGCGATAGAGGTAAAGCGCCGCGAACGCTTGCGCTCTTTCTCGAAATTTTCGATATCGTCGTCGGTCAGATCGAGAATAGGGCGCAGATCCTGCAGCGTCTGCTTCAGATTATCGACCTTTTCCGGTACCAGCTCAGCCTGATAAATCGTGCGGTTCAGCGCCAGTGCCACGCCGTTGCGGTCATAAATAATACCGCGGCTCGGCGCCACCGGCACCAGCTTAATGCGGTTTTGATTGGAACGGGTGCTGTAATCTTCGAAGCGTAAAATCTGCAGGTGATACAGATTGACGACCAGGATGCCAGAGAGCAGCAAGATACCGACGAAAGCGAGCAGGGCTCGCCGTACGAAAAGTGTCTGCTCGGCAGTATAGTCACGAAAAGAGTTGCGTTGAGATTTCATCCGCTGTTCGGTTGTCCGGTTTGCCTTATCGGATTATTCACGGTGATAAGGATGATTCGCAGTAATGCTCCATGCACGATACAGGCTTTCTGCAACCAACACGCGTACCAGCGGATGAGGCAGCGTCAGCGCGGAAAGAGACCAGCTTTGTTCTGCAGCGGCTTTGCAGGCGGGCGCCAGCCCTTCAGGGCCGCCGATCAGCAGGCTGACGTCGCGGCCATCCTGTTTCCAGCGTTCCAGCTGTTGCGCCAGCTGCGGGGTTTCCCAGGGTTGCCCTGGTATATCCAGCGTGACAATCCGGTTGCCTTTGCCAACCGCCGCCAGCATCGCTTCGCCTTCTTTTTCGAGAATACGCTTGATATCCGCGTTTTTACCGCGTTTACCCGCTGTGACTTCGGTCAGCTCCAGCGGCATATCTTTCGGAAAGCGGCGCAGGTATTCCATAAAGCCGGTTTGAACCCAGTCCGGCATTTTGGTGCCTACGGCGACAAGCTGCAACTTCACTGCTTAGCTCCAGAGCTTTTCCAGCTCATACAGATGACGACTCTCTTCCTGCATGACGTGAACAATAACCTCACCGAGATCGACCACTACCCAGTCAGCGGCGTTTCTGCCTTCCGTGCCCAATGGAATCAGGCCGGCGGCGCGCGATTCTTCAACCACATGGTCGGCGATCGACATCACATGGCGAGAAGAGGTGCCGGTACAGATAATCATGCAATCGGTGATGCTGGATTTACCCTGCACGTCGAGAGAAACGATATCCTGACCTTTAAGATCATCAATCTTATCAATAACGAAGTCTTGGAGTGCTTTACCTTGCAAAAGGTTCCCCCTTGGGTAACTGTTTCTGTTGACTGCCAGGCGCGCCGAAACGGGGCGCCTGAAAATTTAGCGGCGCAGTATACCATGCGCTTATCAAGGGCGATATAAGCCCTGATGATTGATATAGTCGATAACTGCGGCGGGCAGCAAGTCATCGCAGGAGATGCCCTGATGACGGCGCTGGCGAATGTCGGTGGCCGATACCGGCACCAGCGGCGTATGCGCCAGCCAGATCAGGCCAGCAGGCTGCCGATGCAGCGCGTCGGCATCGTGGGTTTGATGCTGCGTCAGCCAGCGCTGTAGCTCTGGCGTCGGCATTTCGCTGGCATAGCCGGGACGCTGACAGACCAGCAGATGACAAAGATCAAGCAGCGACTCCCAGCGATGCCATTTATGCAGGCTGAGCAAAGAGTCCTGGCCGATGATAAAGGCCAGCGGCTGCGCCGCGCCGCGTTCCGCGCGCAGCTGTTCCAGCGTTTCCACCGTCCATGAAGGCGTTTGCCGCGCCAGCTCGCGCGTATCAAGATTGAACAGCGGACGATCGGCGATCGCCAGCTCCACCATTGCCACGCGTTGCGCCGCGCTGGCTTCTGGCTGTGGGCGATGAGGCGGCACATTGTTCGGCAGCAGCGTCACCTGACGCAGGCCGACCTGACGCGCCAGTGCCTCCACCGTTTGCAGATGGCCGTAGTGGATAGGGTCGAACGTGCCGCCGAACAGCGCCTGAAGTGAAGCCATTAAAATTCGCCTAATTCCGCCGGTAACGCTTTATTACAAAGCAACAGCGAGAGGGTTTCCAGTTCCGGCCAGAGGCGCTGACCATAATCCTGCTTTAATGTGATTTCCAGGCGGGTCAGTAGCTGAATCGCCTGCCGAATCTGCAGCAGCGACAGGCGTTGCAGCGCGTCGCTGAATAACGCGCGACGGTTTTGCCAGACGCGATGCTGATCGAACAGCACGCGCAGAGGCGCTTTATCCTGCTGACGCTGTAAGGTCAGCAGCAGCAGCAGTTCGCGTTGCAGAGTACGGATCAGGATCACCGGCTCGCTATCTTCCGCGGCGAGCTGTCGCAAAATATGCAGAGCGCGTTTGCTTTTGCCCGCCAGCAGCGCATCGACCCAGTGGAACGGCGTAAAGTGCGCCGCATCGCTGACTGCCTGCTCGACGCGCGGCAGCGTCAGTTTGCCGTCCGGCCAGAGCAGGGAGAGGCGTTCCAGCGCCTGAGACAGCGCCAGCAAATTGCCTTCGTAGCAGTAACACAACAGCTGACAGGCCGCCTCGTCGAGGTCGAGCTTCATCCCTTTAGCGCGCGCGGCGACCCAGCGCGGGAGCTGGCCATGTTCGGGCGTGGCGCAGGGCACCAGCACCGCCTGAACGCTAAAGGCTTTAAACCAGGCGCTGTTTTCCTGGGCTTTGGTTAATCTGGCGCCGATGATAATCGGCAGCATATCGCTGTGCAGCAGCGTGCTCAGCTTTTCCAGCTGGGCGGCGATCGCTGCGTTGGGGCCGTTTTCCGGCAGCGTCAGCGTCAGCGTTTGACGACTGGCGAACAGGCTCATCGACTGGCAGCTGCTGAAAACGGCGTCCCAGTCGGTACTGTTATCCAGCACAACGTTGAAGTGTTCAGTAAAACCCTGCTGCTGCGCACAGGCTTTAATCGCATCATGGCTTTCCTGCAGCAGCAGCGGTTCGTTGCCAATCAGCAGATAACAGGCGCGCAGCCCCTCGCGGAGCTGCGCGTGCAGTTGTTCAGGGTAAATCCTGATCATTGCAGACTGGTGGCTGAAGAGGATGAGACTTCCGGTGAATCCTCACCCGGCGCCAGCACATCAGGCTCTGGCAGGGTAGTTTTATCGTTCAGCTGAGCGGCATGCACCGTCAGCAGCTTACGCACCAGCTGTTCGGCCAGACGTTGACGCATTTCATCACGAATGATGTTCTGCTCGGCGTCTTTCGCCAGCGCTGCCAGCGGGTTATCGAAGAAGGAACGATAAACGGTAGCGCTGATCGGGTAGATACCCTTTTGCGGAATCACCACCTGCGCGCTGACCGACATCACCATAGAGTATTCCGCCGTTACGCCGTTCTGAAACACCGATGCGGTGTCGCGGCCCTGGCGTTCGCTGGAAAGGCGCAGCGTTGGCAGGTCGGTACGCGTACCGGCGTCCTCCGCCTCCACGATAGTGATATTGTTCAGGCGCAGCTGCTGACGCACCGTACGCGCCAGCGGACCGTAGGGATCGCCGCTCTGCAATACCAGCGTGCGCAACTCATGGGGAACCTGAGTGGTGCTGCGCAGATGGAAGCCGCACCCGGCGGTGATAAGCACTGCCAGGCCGAGTAAAAAGGTAAAAATCGGATGTCGCACAGTTCCTCCTGAACTTAACCCACAACCAGGTTAAGCAGTTTGCCCGGGACGTAAATCACTTTACGTATAGTGACGCCGTCCAGGTATTTTGCCACCAGATGTTCCTGCGCGGCACGCGCCTGAACCTGCTCCTGAGTGGCATCCGCCGCCACGGTAATTTTACCGCGCACTTTGCCGTTAACCTGTACTACTACCAGCACGGAGTCTTCAACCATAGCGGATTCATCCGCAACCGGCCAGGGGGCGTTGTCGACGTCGCCTTCGCCGCCCAGCGCCTGCCACAGCGTAAAGCTGGCGTGCGGGGTGAACGGGTAGAGCATGCGCACCACGGCCAGCAGCGCTTCCTGCAGCAGCGCGCGATCCTGCTCGCTCTCCTGCGGCGCGCGCGCCAGTTTGTTCATCAGCTCCATAATGGCGGCGATGGCGGTATTGAAGGTCTGACGACGACCAATATCATCGGACACCTTGGCAATGGTTTTGTGCAGATCGCGACGCAGCGCTTTCTGATCGTCGTTCAGGTTGTTCAGATCCAATGCGGCGACAGCGCCTTTCTGGCTGTGGTCGTAAACCAGCTTCCAGACGCGCTTCAGGAAGCGGTTGGCGCCTTCAACGCCTGATTCCTGCCACTCCAGCGTCATTTCCGCCGGGGAAGCGAACATCATAAACAGACGAACCGTATCTGCGCCGTAGCGCTCTACCATCAGCTGCGGGTCGATGCCGTTGTTTTTGGACTTCGACATTTTGCTCATGCCTGCGTAGATCAGTTCGCGGCCAGAGGCGTCGACAGCCTTCACGATACGGCCTTTCTCGTCGCGTTCGACAGTGACATCTACCGGAGAGACCCAGTTGCGCTCGCCGTTGGCGCCGACATAGTAGAAAGCGTCGGCCAGCACCATGCCCTGACACAGCAGACGTTTCGCCGGCTCGTCGGAGTTAACCAGGCCTGCGTCGCGCAGCAGCTTGTGGAAGAAGCGGAAGTACATCAGGTGCATAATGGCGTGTTCAATGCCGCCGATATACTGATCGACCGGCAGCCAGTAGTTCGCCGCAGCCGGATCGAGCATGCCTTTATCGTAATCTGGGCAGGTATAGCGCGCGTAGTACCAGGACGATTCCATAAAGGTATCGAAGGTATCGGTTTCACGCAGCGCCGGCTGGCCGTTGACGCTGGTTTTCGCCCACTCAGGATCCGCTTTAATCGGGCTGGTAATGCCGTCCATGACCACATCTTCCGGCAGCACCACCGGCAGCTGATCTTCCGGCGTCGGCATCACGGTGCCGTCTTCCAGCGTCACCATCGGAATCGGCGCGCCCCAATAGCGCTGACGGGAAACGCCCCAGTCGCGCAGACGGTAATTGACCTTGCGCACGCCGACGCCTTTTTCCGCCAGCTTATTGGCGATGGCGTTGAAGCCCGCTTCGTGATCGAGACCGTTAAATTCGCCGGAGTTGAACAGCGCGCCTTTTTCAGTCATTGCGGCGGCGCTGACGTCCGGCTCGCTGCCGTCCAGGTTCAGCACGACAGGTTTGATCGGCAGATCGTATTTAGTGGCGAACTCCCAGTCGCGTTGGTCGTGCGCCGGCACCGCCATTACCGCGCCGGTGCCATATTCCATCAGCACGAAGTTCGCGACCCATACCGGCACCTTATCGCCGCTCAGCGGGTGGATGGCAAACAGGCCGGTCGGCATGCCTTTTTTCTCCATGGTGGCCATTTCCGCTTCCGCCACCTTGGTGTTGCGGCATTCAGCGATAAAGTCGGCCAGCACGGGATTATTCATTGACGCCTGGGTCGCCAGCGGATGACCCGCCGCCACGGCGACATAGGTGGCGCCCATAAAGGTGTCGGGACGCGTAGTGTAGACGGTGACTTTCTCTTCGCTTTCCGCCACGTCAAAAGTGATTTCTACCCCTTCAGAGCGGCCGATCCAGTTGCGCTGCATGGTTTTGACCTGTTCCGGCCAGTCTTCCAGCTTGTCCAGATCGTTCAGCAGCTCATCGGCGTAATCAGTAATCTTAATAAACCACTGCGGGATCTCTTTGCGCTCGACTTTGGTGTCGCAGCGCCAGCAGCAGCCGTCGATAACCTGTTCGTTGGCCAGCACGGTCTGATCGTTCGGGCACCAGTTCACCGCCGAGGTTTTTTTGTAAACCAGGCCTTTTTCATACAGTTTGGTGAAGAACCACTGTTCCCAGCGGTAGTAGTCGGGTTTACAGGTAGCCAGTTCGCGACTCCAGTCGTAACCAAAACCCAGCAGCTTCAGCTGGTTCTTCATATAGTCGATATTGGCATAGGTCCAGGGCGCGGGCGCCGTGTTGTTTTTAACCGCCGCGCCTTCCGCAGGCAGACCGAACGCGTCCCAGCCGATCGGCTGCAGCACGTTTTTGCCCAGCATGCGCTGGTAGCGGGCGATCACATCGCCAATGGTGTAGTTGCGCACATGGCCCATATGTAGGCGGCCAGAAGGATAGGGCAGCATCGAGAGGCAGTAATATTTCTCTTTGCCTTCTTCTTCGGTCACTTTGAACGTCTGTTGGTCATCCCAGTGTTGCTGGACACGGGATTCTATCTCTTCCGGGCGGTATTGCTCTTGCATGGCAGCCTGTGGTCCTTTATGAATAGCGCGAAGCCTGAACTGTGTAGATTAAGATCCGCATAGCATAGCCGATAAGGCTTTGCCGCAACAACACCTGACGGCCGCCGTCGGTCCATTTCTCTGCAAGCTGGAAGAACGCCTGCAAAATTTTCAGCGAAACGCGGCGCGGGCGAAGCAAATCCGCGATAAGCGCTAGAATTAAACGGAGGTTCACCGCGGATAACAGGAGAAAATATGAATAAGGTGGCGCAGCATTATCATCAGCTGGTCTCTTCCCTGAGCGAGCGCTTGCTGCAGGGAGAGCGGGATATTGACGGCATGGTCGAACAGGCCCGGCAGCAGCTGATGATGGAAGGCGATTTATCACGCAGCGAAGTTAACGACGTCACGCGCGCGGTGCGGCGCGATTTAGAAGAGTTTGCCCGCAGCTATAACGAAAATGAAAGCGATCTGACCGACAGCGTGTTTATGCGCGTGGTGCGTGAAAGCCTGTGGAAAGAGCTGGCCGATATCACCGATAAAAGTCAGCTTGAGTGGCGCGAAGTGTTTCAGGATCTCAATCATCACGGCGTCTATCAGAGCGGCGAAGTGGTGGGGTTGGGCAACCTTGTATGTGAAAAATGCCATTTCACCCGCGCTATCTATACCCCGGAGACGCTGACGCTCTGCCCGGAGTGCGGGCACGACCATTTTCAACGTCAACCGTTTACGCCCTGAACGCAGGCGGCCTCAGGCCGCCGAAGGTAATTGACAACGTGCCATATCAGGCGTCATGGCTGATTCGCAAAGATGCAAAAAACGGCATCTCTGCCTGATTGTCCCGTGCCGTTTATGGCGCGGGATGCTTCGCTCACAGGTCTGTGACATCTATTGAAGTTTGTTAGCGGTCTGCGACGGCCGCAGGCCGCCTGTGATCTTAGTGCAGAATCTTCGCCAGAAAATCTTTAGCGCGGTCGGACCGTGGGTTGGCGAAAAAGGACTCTTTTTGCGTATCTTCGATAATCTTTCCTTCGTCCATAAAGATCACCCGGTTGGCCACCTTGCGCGCAAAGCCCATTTCATGGGTCACCACCATCATGGTCATGCCTTCATGAGCCAGCTCGACCATCACATCCAGCACTTCGTTAATCATTTCCGGGTCAAGCGCGGAGGTGGGTTCGTCAAACAGCATCGCCACCGGGTCCATACAGAGCGCGCGCGCGATGGCCACGCGCTGCTGCTGGCCGCCGGAAAGCTGGCCGGGGAATTTATTGGCGTGCGCCGACAGGCCGACGCGATCCAGCAGCTTGAGCCCTTTTTCGCGCGCAGCGTCTTTGTTGCGCTTCAGCACCTTTATCTGCGCCAACGTCAGGTTTTCGAGAATGCTGAGATGAGGAAACAGTTCGAAATGCTGGAAAACCATGCCCACTTTAGAACGCAGCTGCGCCATATTGGTTTTCTTATTGTTTAGCTGGATGCCGTTGACTTCAATCGTGCCCTGCTGAATTGGCTCCAGACCGTTAACGGTTTTAATCAGCGTTGACTTGCCGGAGCCGGAAGGGCCGCAGACCACCACGACTTCGCCTTTATTTACCTGAGTTGAGCAATCGGTCAGCACCTGAAAGTGACCATACCACTTTGAAACGTTTTTCAGGGTAATCATTTATACCGTCCTTTTTCTTTTTAGATAGCTGACCAGCGTTGAAGCACTAATACTGATAACGAAATAGACCAGACCGGCGAACAGGATCATCTCAACCTGCGTACCGTCACGTTCGCCGATAGAGGAAGCGGTGCGGAAGAAGTCGGCCAGGCTAAGGACATACACCAGCGAGGTATCCTGAAACAGGACGATGCCCTGTGTCAGCAGCAGCGGCACCATAGCGCGAAACGCCTGCGGCAGAATAATGAGCCGCATGGTCTGAAAAGGGGTCATGCCCAGCGCCAGTCCGGCGTTGCCCTGGCCGCGCGACACGCTCAGGATGCCCGCGCGGATGATTTCCGCGTAGTAGGCCGCCTCAAACAGCGAGAAGGCGACCATCGCCGATATCAGGCGAATGTCGGTTTTGGGCGACAGCCCCAGCACCTGCTGAAGAAAGCTCGGCACCACCAGATAGAACCACAGCAGCACCATTACCAGCGGTACGGATCGGAACAGGTTGACGTACAGCCGGGCGAACCAGCTGATCGGCTTAAAGGCTGAGAGGCGCATCACCGCCAGCAGGGTGCCCCAGATAATGCCGAACACCACCGCCGTTACGGTGATTTTAAGGGTAATCACCAGGCCGTTAAGCAAATAGGGCAGGCTGGGAATGATGGAACTCCAGTCAAACTCGTACATTATTTGCTCCCTGTATTGCCTGGCAGTCGCACCTTACGCTCTACCAGGCTCATCACCAGCATAATCACCAGGTTAATAGCGATATAGGCCAGGGTAATTGCGGTAAAAGATTCATAGGCATGCGCCGAATAGTCCAGCAGCTTGCCTGCCTGCGCCGCCATATCGACCAACCCGATAGTGGAGGCGATAGCGGAGTTTTTCACCAGGTTCAGCATTTCCGAGGTCATCGGCGGCACGATGACGCGATAGGCGTTAGGCAGCAGCACATACCGATAGGTTTGCGGCAGCGTCAGCCCCATTGCCAGCCCTGCGTTGCGTTGCCCGCTCGGCAGCGACTGAATCGCCGCGCGCACCTGCTCGCAAACGCGCGCGGCGGTAAACAGGCCGAGGCAGATGGTGGATGAAAGGAAAAACTGCAGATTAGGATCGAGTTCCGATTTAAACCACATCCCCAGATCTTCGCCCACCAGCTCCGGCGCCACCAGATACCAGAAAAAGAACTGCACAATCAGAGGAATATTGCGGAACAACTCGACATAACAGGTGCCGATGGCGGAAAACAGACGGTTGGGCGTGGTACGCAAAATGCCGAAAAAAGAGCCGACAAAGAAGGCGATAATCCAGGCGCAGACTGAGACGGCGAGCGTGGTTTGCAAACCTGACCACAGCCAGCCGAGGTAGGTGGTGTTGCCGAACGGGGCCTGTTCGAAAAAGATGCCCCAGTTCCAGTTAATACCCATAACTAACTCCGGTAAAAAAGGGTAGCTAAGCTACCCTGAAGATTGATGAGAGGCTTCTGTGGAACGCCTGTCGGGGAACGACCGACGGGCGCTGTCTGTCCGAGCCTGTTTTCAGCAATCGAGTGGGCGACGAATCGCCCCTGTTTTCGTTGTAATTAATTTAAAGCTTTATCATTCGGCGATTTGAACAGCGCTTTCATATCTTCGGAAAGCGCAAAGTTCATATTGAGATTTTTCGGCGGAATAGGCTGCTTGAACCAGGTATCAAACCATTTTTCCGCCTGGCCTGAGGTCTGCGCTTTAGCGATGGTTTCATCGACCAGCGTCTTAAACGCCGGATCGTCTTTACGCAGCATACAGCCGTAGGCTTCTTTCGATTGCGGCGTGCCGACAATTTCCCAGTTGTCCGGCTTCTTCGCTTTAGCGCGTTCGCCAGCCAGCAGAGCGTCATCCATCATAAAGGCCACGGCGCGGCCGGTTTCCAGGGTGCGGAAAGAGTCGCCGTGATCTTTCGCGCTGATAATGCGCATTTCCATTTTTTTCTCATCGTTGAGCTTGTGCAGCAGCACTTCAGAAGTGGTGCCGGAAGTCACAACGACAGTTTTGCCTTGCAGATCGGCGAAATCTTTAATTGGACTGCCTTTTTTCACCAGCAGGCGCGTGCCGATAACGAAAATGGTGTCTGAGAACGCGGCCTGTTTCTGACGCTCCAGGTTATTGGTGGTCGAGCCGCATTCGAAGTCATAAGTGCCGTTTTGCAGCAGCGGAATACGGTTCTGCGAAGTGACGGGCAGCATTTTCACCTGCAAATCGGGCTTGTTCAGCTTTGTCTTGATCGCTTCAACAATGGCGTTGGAGTAGGCCTGCGAGTAACCGACCACTTTTTGCTGATTGTCATAATAAGAAAAGGGAACAGAAGACTCGCGATGGCCGACCACGATAACGCCGTTATCATTGATTTTTTTCAGCGTGCCGGTGAGTTCTTCTGCCTGGGCTGCGCCTGCCGCTGCACTGAGCAACAGAAGAGACAGCGCCGCTTTACGCATCTGCATGTTCCAACTCCTTTGTCGTTTGGTCGCCTGATACAGGGACCGAGATAATGTTGTGTATGGCCTGCCGCTTTTCTTGTCGTGTCTTTCCAGAAAGGATCTGAATAGCTCTTAACATAGCGGAATGTTAACGTAATGAAACAAAAAAGTTTGTTTTTTGCGAAGCTCGCCGCACCAAATTAATGCATTTTTTTTCTGCCGCCCTAAAGCGGAGCAGGCACTGACCCTAATAAGTGCATTAGCAGCTGCGGCCGGACTTCAACCCGGTTAAATGCGGTTTCGCTACTCAGGTAATGCAAAGGCTGTGCCATCCACGTTAAGAGGCAAAGATGTCGTTTTGATGAAAACAGGCAGAAAAGAGGGAAGGAGAACAGGCGAAGCGCATTGGCTTCGCCTGTAGTCAGAACCTTAGCGACGCAGGCGACGCGCTGTAACGACCGACGCCAGCGTAAAGAGCAGGGTCAGCAGCCAGACGGTAAGGTTGCCGATGCGGGCATACGGCGTCAGGCCGGTTGTGGGCGCGACGCGCGCTTCCAGCACCTGACGCGTAAACTGCGGAATAATCTGCTGTACGGCGCCATCCGCGCCAACTACGGCGGTAACGCCATTATTGGTACTGCGCAGCAGCGGACGGCCCAGCTCCAGCGCCCGCATGCGCGCCATCTGGAAATGCTGCCAGGGACCGATAGAGTGGCCGAACCAGGCGTCGTTGGAGACGGTCAGCAGAAAATCGGTATCGGGGCGGAAATTATCGCGCACCTGCTGTCCCAGCACGATCTCATAGCAGATCGCCGTCGTCAGGTTATAGCCCGCCGCCTTCAGCTGCGGTTGAATATAGTCGCCGCGACTGAAAGAGGACATCGGCAGATCGAAGAAGGGCGCCAGCGGTCGCAGCAACGCCTCCAGCGGCACAAATTCGCCGAAAGGCACCAGATGATTCTTCTGATAACGGTTGCCGCCGTAATAGTCATAAGGTTTGTTGCCGCCCAGCACGATAACCGAGTTGTAATCGTAATAGCGATTGCTCTCCAGCCGGGAATCGACAATACCGGTAATCAGCGTGCTGTCGCCGCCTCGCATCGCGCTATCCAGCCCGTGTAAAAACGGCTGCTGGTTGACTTCCAAATCGGATATCGCCGACTCAGGCCAGATAATTAACGGCGCTTTGCCAATAAAAGGGCGGCTGCTGTCGCTGTAGATGCGCAGCGTATTGCGCAGCTGCTCTGGGTCCCATTTCAGCGATTGGGGGATATTGCCCTGCACCAGCGCGACATCCACCGCGCGCGTCGGCTGCGGCTGATACCAGTTGATATAGCGCAGCGGCCAGGGCAGCAGCAGCAGCGCCAGCGCCGCCAGCGCCGGCCACAGACGACGCTGCGCCAGCGCGCAGGTTGCCAGCCCGGCGATAATCATCAGCACGAACGTGACCGACTCCACGCCAGCCAGCGGCGCCAGGCCTTTCAGCGGGCCGTCGATCTGGCTGTAGCCGAACTGCAACCAGGGAAAGCCGGTCAGAATCCAGCCGCGCAGGAATTCGCTCACCTGCCAGGCGACCGGTGCCAGCAGTGTCAGCCTTAGCAGCGTGGCGCGCGGCGCGAGGCGATTGAGCACCGCCGCAAACAACAGCGGGTAGAGCGCCAGATAAGCGGCCAGCAGAATTACCAGCAGCACGTTAACCGGGCCGGGCATGCCGCCGAAAGTGGCGATGCTGACGTAAACCCAGTTAATGCCGCTGCCGAACAACCCGAAACCCCAGGCGAAGCCAATGGCGGCAGCCTGCGGCGTGGTGCGCTGCAATGTTAACGCCTGTAGCCCAATAAGAGAGATTAGGGCGGCAGGCCAGAAATCATAGGGGGAAAAAGCAAGGGTGCCGGCGGCGCCGGCAAACAAAGCCAGCAGCAGGCGAACCTGCTGACGGGCATAAACAGAGGCGATAGCCATAAATATGTTATTTATCCAGAATGGAGGCGATAGCCATTAATGCATTATTCATCCAGCGTAGGCAGCGGCGCATTTTCCGGTATTCTGACATGAACCTGGATGATACGACGACTGTCTGACATCGCGACTTTAAACTGATAGCCCTCAATCTCAATGCTTTCGCCGCGCGCCGGCAGATGACCGAAGCCCTGCATCACCAGACCGCCGATGGTATCCACCTCTTCATCGCTGAAATGCGTCTCGAAGACCTCGTTAAAGTCCTCAATCGGCGTCAGGGCGCGCACGGTAAAGGTATGGCGGCTCAGCTGACGAATATCGCGATCTTCTTCGTCGTCATACTCATCTTCGATTTCGCCGACGATCAGTTCAAGGATATCCTCGATGGTCACCAGACCCGATACGCCGCCGAACTCATCAATCACAATCGCCATATGATAGCGCTGCGAGCGGAACTCTTTCAGCATGCGGTCGACGCGTTTGCTTTCCGGCACCACGACCGCCGGACGCAGCACCTTTTCCATGCTGAAAGGTTCGGAGCCGCTGCTCATAAAGGGCAGCAGATCTTTCGCCATCAGAATGCCTTCCACGTGATCTTTATCTTCGCTGATCACCGGGAAACGGGAGTGGGCGGATTCGACGATAACTTGCAGGCACTCTTCCAGACTCTGATTACGCTTCAGGGTAATCATCTGGGAGCGGGGGATCATGATATCTCGCACGCGCTGCTCGGCGATATCCATGACGCCTTCCAGCATGTCACGCGTATCCTGATCGATCAGCTCGTTCTGTTCGGAATCACGAATAAGTTCCAGCAACTCTTCACGGTTCTTTGGTTCGTCGTGAAAAAGCTGGTTGAGAATGAGGGAGAAAAATCCCTTTTTGCTACTGGGACTGTCGCTGTTTTGTGAATGGTCGTCGCTCATGGCGTTCTGTTATGGGTCTCTCTTTATAAGAATCGGCCTGCCAGCGCTTCGCCGGCAGGGTCTGACAACAGGCTGCCTGTTACGGCGCCTCTTTCTCCGAAATGTACGGATCGGGATAACCAAGAGCAAGCATTATCTCAGTCTCCAGCGATTCCATCTCTTCGGCTTCATCATCTTCAATATGGTCGTAGCCAAGCAAATGCAGGCTGCCATGAATAACCATGTGCGCCCAGTGCGCCTCCAGCGCCTTCTCCTGCTCCTGCGCTTCCTGTTCAACAACCTGGCGGCAAATGATCAGATCGCCCAGCAGCGGCAATTCTATGCCGGCCGGCGCTTCAAACGGGAAAGAAAGCACGTTGGTAGGCTTATCTTTCCCGCGATAGGTAAGGTTAAGCTCATTGCTTTCCGCTTCGTCGACAATCCGGATAGTGACTTCGCTTTCCGGCTGAAACTGTGGCAGCACCGCCTCCAGCCAGCGGCGAAAATCCGCTTCGTCGGGAAGCCCTTCAGCCTGCTCGCAGGCAAGCTGTAAATCGAGAATAACCTGACTCATTTCTGTTCCTGTGCCGCCTGCATCGCCAGCGCTTCGCGCTTGCGTTCTTCCGCCTGCTTATCGCGGCGTTTTTGGTCCGCTTCTTCCCACGCCTCATAGGCGGTAACGATGCGGGCGACCACCGGATGGCGCACCACATCTTCGCTATGGAAGAAGTTAAAGCTGATCTCTTCGACGTCCGACAGCACTTCGATCGCGTGGCGCAGGCCCGATTTGGCGTTGCGCGGCAGGTCGATTTGGGTGATGTCGCCGGTAATGACCGCTTTCGAGTTAAAGCCGATGCGCGTCAGGAACATCTTCATCTGTTCGATGGTGGTGTTCTGACTCTCATCGAGAATAATAAAGGCGTCGTTCAGAGTGCGGCCGCGCATATAGGCCAACGGCGCCACTTCAATGACGTTGCGCTCCATCAGTTTCTCGACGCGCTCAAAGCCCAGCATCTCAAACAGCGCGTCATACAGCGGGCGCAGGTAAGGGTCAACCTTCTGGCTTAAATCGCCCGGCAGGAAGCCCAGCTTTTCACCCGCTTCGACCGCCGGACGCGTCAGCAGGATACGGCGTATCTCCTGACGCTCCAGCGCATCCACCGCCGCCGCGACCGCCAGGTAGGTTTTACCGGTACCGGCCGGACCGACGCCGAAGGTAATGTCATGGTCGAGAATATGGGCGATATACTGCGCCTGATTCGGCGTACGCGGCTTGATGACGCCGCGCTTTGTCTTGATGTTCACCGCTTTGCCATATTCCGGCACGCTTTCCGCCGTCTGCTCCAGCACGCGGCTCTCTTTGATCGCCAGATGAATCTGCTCCGGCTCAATGTCCGGGATCACGCCGCGCACCGGCGCGGTATCGACATAGAGATTACGCAGGATATCCACGGCGGCGTTGACGCAGATGGCGCGTCCGACCAGCTTAAAGCTGTTATCGCGGCGGCTGATTTCAATGCCTAACCGACGCTCAAGCTGTTTCACGTTATCGTCAAACGGGCCGCACAGGCTTTGCAGGCGCTGGTTATCCGCAGGTTCTAACACTATTTCACGAGTTTCGATATTCAAACTAATCCTTTGGGTCGCTCAGGGCCAGGTTGAGAAATAACAGGGTACTTACGCCTGACGGGCAGGCTAGCCATAGCTGAAGTATTTATGTCATGACAGAAAGGCGCAAGCCATAAAGCGGATATTTGGGCGCGGCTTTCAGAAAGCAAGCGTAATGAAGTGAAATAGTGCGGCGGGCAAGGGCGCCCGCCGCAGGTCGCAGTCGCATCAGGGCTGCCAGACGCCTACGCCGATTTCGTTCTCTTTGCGCGTGCGCGCGATGACCGATTCAGGGCTTTCCACTACGCGCAGACCCATCTGATCTTCGGTACGCACCACCACGCCGCGCAGCGAGTTGGTGTAAACGTCGACAATTTCCACATCGACGAATTTGCCGATCATCTCCGGGGTGCCTTCAAAGTTCACCACGCGGTTGTTTTCGGTACGGCCAGAGAGCTCCATCACGTTCTTACGCGACGGGCCTTCCACCAGGATGCGCTGCACGGTGCCAAGCATGCGGCGGCTCCACGCCATCGCCTGCTGGTTGATGCGATCCTGCAGGATATAAAGGCGCTGCTTTTTCTCCTCTTCGCTGACGTCGTCCGGCAGGTCGGCCGCCGGGGTGCCCGGACGCGCGGAGTAGATAAAGCTAAAGCTCATATCGAAGTTAACGTCGGCGATCAGCTTCATAGTTTTTTCAAAGTCTTCCTGCGTTTCCCCAGGGAAGCCGATGATGAAATCGGAGCTAATCTGAATATTCGGGCGCGCCTCTTTCAGCTTGCGAATAATCGCCTTGTATTCCAGCGCGGTGTGGGCGCGCTTCATCAGCGTCAGAATGCGGTCGGCGCCGCTCTGCACCGGCAGATGCAGGAAGCTCACCAGCTCCGGCGTATCGCGATAAACTTCGATAATGTCATCGGTGAATTCGATCGGATGGCTGGTGGTAAAGCGAATGCGATCGATGCCGTCGATCGCGGCGACCAGACGCAGCAGCTCTGCGAAGGTGCAGATGCCGCCGTCATAGGTCGCACCGCGGTAAGCGTTGACGTTCTGTCCCAGCAGATTGACTTCACGCACGCCCTGCGCCGCCAGCTGCGCGATCTCCAGCAGAATGTCGTCGCAGGGACGGCTGACTTCTTCGCCGCGGGTATAGGGCACCACGCAGAAGGTGCAGTATTTGTTGCAGCCTTCCATGATGGAAACAAACGCCGTCGGGCCTTCGGCGCGCGGCTCCGGCAGACGGTCGAATTTTTCGATCTCCGGGAAACTGATGTCCACCACCGGGCTTTTCGTGCCGCGTACGGAGTTGATCATCTCCGGCAGGCGATGCAGGGTTTGCGGACCGAAAACGATATCGACATAGCTGGCGCGCTGACGTATATGGTCACCTTCCTGCGAGGCGACGCAGCCGCCCACGCCGATAATTAATTCCGGGTTGCGCTCTTTCAGCGTCTTCCAGCGGCCCAGCTGATGGAACACCTTCTCCTGCGCTTTTTCGCGGATGGAACAGGTGTTAAGCAGCAGAATATCAGCCTCTTCCGCTACGTCCGTGAGGGTATAGCCGTGCGTACTATCCAGCAGGTCGGCCATTTTAGATGAATCGTATTCGTTCATCTGACAGCCCCAGGTTTTGATATGCAGTTTTTTACTCATCTAACTTGCCATTTATCAGTGCAGGAAGGATTGCAGGGCGCGTATTGTAATGCTTTGCTGCTGTTGTGACCAGTCTCGAGGCTTTTCTGTTTTTCGCGCGATTTCCGGTACACTTTATCTGACAGGTTCGCTGACCTGCCGCAGCGAGACGGCAGGGCACAGAAGGATACATTTATGCACCAAACGCATTTCGATATCGTCGTCGTGGGCGGCGGCATGGTGGGCGCGGCGTTAGCCAGCGGGCTGACGCAGCAGGGGTTTCAGGTAGCGGTGCTGGAGCGCGAAACGCCGCCTGAATTCAATGCGGAAGCGCCGCCCGACATTCGCATTTCCGCTATCGGCTGCGCCTCGGTGGCGTTGTTGAAGTCGCTGGATGTATGGCAACGCGTGGAGCAGATGCGCTGCGCGCCCTACCGCAAGCTGGAAACCTGGGAGTGGCAGACGGCGCGCGTGCAGTTCGATGCCGCGAGCCTGGGATTGCCGGAGCTGGGTTATATGGTGGAGAACAGCGTGCTGCAGCTGGCGCTGTGGCAGCGGTTGCAGGAACAGCCGGTCACGCTGTTCGCGCCGGCGAAACTGCAAACGCTTGAACAGCATAGCGGCGGCTGGCGGCTGGGATTAGCCGATGGGCAACAGCTGACGGCTCGTCTGGTCATTGGCGCCGACGGCGCAAATTCGCAGGTGCGTCAGCTGACCGGCATCGGCATTCAGGGTTGGAACTACAGCCAGTCCTGCATGTTGATAAGCGTTGAGCTGGATCATGACGCGGGCGACACCACCTGGCAGCACTTTACGCCGGACGGCCCGCACGCGCTGTTGCCGCTCTATGGCCGCTGGGCGTCGTTGGTCTGGTACGATCATCCGGCGCGCATCCGCCAGCTGCAGTCGCTGCCGCCGGAGCAGCTGCAAAAAGAGGTGGCGCGCTGTTTCCCGGCGCGGCTGGGCCGCTTTCGTGTTCAGCAGGCCGCCTCGTTCCCGCTGGTGCGTCGCCACGCCAACCACTATGTTCTGCCAGGGCTGGCGCTGGTCGGCGACGCGGCGCACACCATTAATCCGCTG
Source organism: Mixta sp. (assembly GCF_024610815.1). Taxonomy (NCBI): domain Bacteria; kingdom Pseudomonadati; phylum Pseudomonadota; class Gammaproteobacteria; order Enterobacterales; family Erwiniaceae; genus Mixta; species Mixta sp. The sequence continues at coordinate 12,091 of NZ_JANION010000158.1, read as the reverse complement.
GCGGGGCAGGGCGTTAATCTCGGCTATCGCGATGTCGACGCGCTGATCGATGTGTTAACCGAGGCGCGCGATCGGGCCGAGGAGTGGGCCTCCGAGCGCGTGCTGCAACGCTATCAGCGCCAGCGGCAGAAAGATAATCTGCTGATGCAGAGCGGAATGGATCTTTTTTATTTCGCCTTCAGCAATCGTCTGCCGCCGCTGCGCCTGCTGCGCAATATCGGGCTGATGGCGGCCGAGCGCGGCGGCCTGCTGAAGCGTCAGGCGCTGCGTTACGCGTTGGGATTATAAAAAGCATGACGGGCAGGCGATCTGCCCGTTGATTTTTCACAGTGCGCAGACGCAAAAAAGCCCGCAGAAGCGGGCTTTTTCACACTGTTTGGCTGGGGTGCAGGGATTCGAACCCCGGAATGCCGGAATCAGAATCCGGTGCCTTACCGCTTGGCGACACCCCAATAAATTGGGATAAACAGTTTGTAATTGGCTGGGGTACGAGGATTCGAACCTCGGAATGCCGGAATCAGAATCCGGTGCCTTACCGCTTGGCGATACCCCAATAATATGGTGGCTACGACGGGATTTGAACCTGTGACCCCATCATTATGAGTGATGTGCTCTAACCAGCTGAGCTACGTAGCCAGATTTACTGCTTTCTGGTGTGGCTGGGATACCTGGATTCGAACCAGGGAATGCCGGTATCAAAAACCGGTGCCTTACCGCTTGGCGATACCCCATCCGTTGCCGATGACTGAAATGGTGCGGGAGGCGAGACTTGAACTCGCACACCTTGCGGCGCCAGAACCTAAATCTGGTGCGTCTACCAATTTCGCCACTCCCGCAAAAAAGATGGTGGCTACGACGGGAATCGAACCTGTGACCCCAGCATTATGAGTGCTGTGCTCTAACCAGCTGAGCTACGTAGCCATCTTTTTTCGCGTTACCTTCATCGGCGTTGCGGGGCGCATTATGCGTATTGCGCTCAACAGCGTCAACAAGTTTTTTGCCGATTTATACCTTTCACGCGTCGTTTGACTGGCTTGTAACCAGCATGACGATAAAAACATCAATTCTTGATCGCAACTTCAGCAGAGGCAATAAAAAACGGGCCGCAGAGGCCCGCTTTTACAACAGCTTAAGCGTAAATTATTTATAGGCGGACTGGTGAACGCCTACCGCGCGGCCTGACGGATCGTCCATTTTTTTGAACGCTTCATCCCACTCAATCGCTTTGGCGGAAGAGCAGGCCACGGACGGACCGCCCGGCACACATTCCGCCGCGCTCGGCAGCGGGAACAGCTCTTCGAAAATCACGCGATAGAGATAGGCTTCTTTCGACGCCGGCGTGTTGTACGGGAAACGATAGTGCGCGGTTTGCAACTGCTGATCGGTGACCTGCTGCGCCGCCACTTCTTTCAGCGTATCGATCCAGCTGTAGCCAACGCCGTCGGAGAACTGCTCTTTTTGGCGCCACGCCACGCTTTCCGGCAGATAAGAGGAGAAGCATTCGCGCAAGATATGTTTTTCCATCTTGCCGTTGCTGCCGCACATCTTATCCTGCGGGTTGATGCTCATCGCCACATCAAGGAATTTCTTGTCCAGGAAGGGCACGCGCGCTTCCACGCCCCAGGCGGACATCGCTTTGTTGGCGCGCGCGCAGTCATACATATGCAGCGCCAACAGCTTACGCACGTTCTCTTCATGGAACTCTTTGGCGTTCGGCGCCTTATGGAAGTAGAGATAGCCGCCGAACACTTCGTCGGCGCCTTCGCCGGAAAGCACCATCTTAATGCCCATCGCCTTGATCTTGCGCGACATCAGGTACATCGGCGTGGAGGCGCGAATCGTCGTCACGTCATAGGTTTCGATGTGATAGATCACATCGCGGATCGCATCCAGCCCTTCCTGCACGGTGAAATGAATTTCGTGATGCACCGTGCCGAGATGATCGGCGACGGATTTCGCCGCTTTTAGATCGGGCGATCCTTCCAGACCGATGGCGAATGAGTGCAGCTGCGGCCACCAGGCGTCGCTCTGATCCTGATCTTCCACGCGCTTCGCCGCAAAACGTTTGGTCACCGCAGAGATAATGGAGGAATCAAGACCGCCGGAGAGCAGCACGCCATACGGCACGTCGGACATCAGATGGCTTTTTACCGACTCTTCCAGCGCGTTTTTCAGCGCGGCGGCGTCAGTCACCTTATCCGCGACATTGTCATACTCCATCCAGTCGCGCTGGTAGTAGCGACGAATTTCGCCGTCGGTGCTGGAGAGGTAGCTTCCCGGCGGGAATTCTTTGATAGTGCGGCAGACCGGCACCAGCGCTTTCATTTCTGAGGCGACGAACTGGTTGCCATGCTCATCAAAGCCCATATAGAGCGGGATGATGCCGATATGGTCGCGGCCGATAAGCCAGCTTTTCTTTTCACTGTCATACAGAATGAAGGCGAACATTCCCTGCAGGTCGTCAAGGAAGTCGACACCTTTTTCCTGATACAGCGCGAGGATCACTTCGCAGTCGGAGCCGGTCTGGAATTCATAGCGGTCGCTCAGCTCTGCGCGTAGCGCCTGGTGGTTGTAGATCTCACCGTTAACGGCCAGAACATGGGTATGTGCGGCGTTGTAAAGAGGCTGCGCGCCGTTGTTGACGTCGACGATAGAAAGACGCTCATGCGCCAGAATGGCGTGGTCATCGGCATAGACGCCAGACCAGTCCGGGCCGCGATGACGCATTAAACGTGACAGCTCCAGCGCTTTCTTACGCAGCTCTGAAGGGTCGCTTTTCAGATCGAGTACACCAAAGATTGAACACATAACCTACTCCTGATCTCACCTTAACGGCGATGTTGTCATTGCATAATATTGGATAAGCAACGCCTGTCGTTGCGTGATGAATAAGAAAATGCGCTATTTGCTGCATACAATGCAAGCGTTTTCCTTTTTTCCTGATAAAAAGGTTGTTGCTCAAGGTGGAATGTTGAATATCATCTAATAAAAAGCGGTAAAAATTATTGGATCGGCAAAAAACAGCGGGGTGAGCTTAAAAAACGACCTGGATGGGGCGCAGGCGAAAAAAAACCAGCCGCTCAGGGCTGGTTTGCGCTGTCACTCTTCAAGCAGACGTTGCAGTAAGGTGCCGTTCAGCATCGCTCGCTTCGCCAGCGCAAAAGCGCCGATCGCTGAACGATGATTCAGCGCTGAACGCACCACCGGCAAGTTTTTGTGAAACGCCTTCAGCGTCTGCGTGTTAATACAGCTTTCAATAGCGGGGAACAGTACTTTTTCCGCTTCGGTGATCTCGCCAGCCAACACAATTTTTTGCGGGTTAAACAGGTTGATGGCGATGGCGATCGCTTTACCGAGATAGCGGCCGGCATGCTCAATGACTTCTGTCGCCAGCGCATCGCCCCGATTCGCCGCTTTGCTGATGGCCTGAATCGAACAGTCATCCAGCGTAAGCGTGCTGGAATAACCCTGCTGAAGCAGATGGCGCACCCGATTTTCAATCGCGCTGTTGGCGGCAATGGTTTCCAGGCAGCCAAAATTGCCGCAGTGGCAGCGTTCGCCTAACGGATCGACCTGGATGTGGCCTATTTCGCCAACGTTACCGTTGCTGCCCAGGAAGATTTGGCCGTTAGCGATAATGCCCGCGCCCGTGCCGCGATGTAAACGCACCAGAATAGAGTCCGCACAGTCGCGGCTTGCACCAAAATAGTGTTCCGCCAGCGCCAGGCTGCGGATATCGTGGCCGACAAAGCTGGTCACGTTGAATCGCTGACGCAGGTTGGCGACCAGCGGCCAGTTATTGACCGTAATATGCGGCATATAACGGATGATGCCGTTATCAGGATCGACCAGACCGGGCAGGATAACAGCGATGGCGATCAGCTCGCGCATCTTACGCTGGTGGGCCGCGCAAAAATCGGCAATAGCGTTGAACAGTGCCTGCTCCAGCGTTTCCTGCGTCCGCTGCGGCAGCGGGTAGTGCTCTTCCGCCAACGCTTTGCCGCTTAGATCATACAGCGTCACCGTGGCGTCATTGCGGCCAAGACGGACACCGATGGTGTGAAAGCCGCGGGTTTCGGTAATGATGGAAATTGCGCGGCGGCCGCCGGTGGACGCCTGCTGATCCACCTCTTTAATCAGGCCGCGTTCAATCAGCTGGCGGGTAATTTTTGTGACGCTGGCGGGCGCAAGCTGGCTCTGTTCCGCAATCTGGATACGGGATATCGGCCCCTGCTGGTCAATCAGGCGGTAGACCGCTGCACTGTTTAACTGTTTTACGAGGTCGACATTTCCTATTTGTGCCTGGCCGCCAGTGGTCATCAATGATTACTCGCTGAAGACGTCGTTACCGTTAACGATAGTCTTGATAATGTGAAAATCGCGCGTAAACAGCGTCAGGTTCGCTACTTTTCCAGCTTCAATCGATCCTAACTGCTTATCTACGCCCATCGCGCGGGCTGGATAGAGCGTCGCCATTCTCAAGGTTTCATCCAGAGAAATGCCGACATGTTCAACGCAGTTACGCACCGCTTCAATCATAGTCAGCGCCGATCCGCTCAGCGTTCCGTTTTCGTCAACGCACAGCCCGTCCCGATAGTATATTGTTTTGCCAGCAAAAATGAACCGATCAATGTTCGCACCAGCTGGCGCGGTCGCGTCGGTCACCAACACCAGCTTATCGCCTTTAATGCGTTTGGCGTTGCGTACGTTGGCGTAATGCACATGCAGACCGTCGGCGATAATGCCGCAGTAGACTTCCGGCGTATCAAGCAGGGCGCCGAGCAGCCCCGGTTCGCGTCCGGTCAGCGTCGGCATCGCATTATATAGGTGGGTCGCAAAGCTGACGCCAGCGGCGAAACCGCTGCGTGCCTCAGCATAGGTAGCGTGAGAGTGACCGGCGGAAACGATAATGCCGGCGTCGCGCAGCTGGCGGATCACTTCCGTACCGGCCATTTCCGGCGCCAGCGTCACTTTCGTAATCACATCCGCGTTATCGCACAGGAATTTCACCAGCGCGGGCTCAGGCTTGCGAATCAGCTCCGCGTGGTGCGTGCCTTTTTTCGCGACGTTAAGCCAGGGACCTTCCAGATGCAGGCCCAGCGCCTGATGCTGATGATGCGTCAGCCAGCTGCGCATCACTTCCACCGCGCGGATCATCAGCTCATCGGAACTGGTGATAAGGGTGGGCAGGAAGCTGGTGCAGCCCGATTTCTCATTGGCTTTCTGCATGATGGCGAGCGTTTCAAGGCTCAGCGCGTCGAGACTGTCATTAAACTGGACGCCGCCGCAGCCGTTTAACTGAACGTCGATGAAACCGGGAGAGACCAGCGCGCCGCTCACGTCGCGCTGTTCGCATTCCGCGGGCAGTTCGCTGGTAGGGCAGACGCGCTCAATCAGGCCGTCTTTAATCACAACGGCATGATCATCCAGAATTTCATGACCGGTAAACAGGCGGCCATTCACTAAAGCGTACATAATATTCTCCCGACTAAAGCGGCATCTGCCCGGCACGCTGGCCGGACAGGTTGTCAAATCACTGTTTATAAACCCTGCATATTTTCCGCTTCCATCTCGCGGAAATATTTAACCGTTTTGACCTTCAGCTCCATGGTGGAAGGCTCATCGCAAACCACAACGGCTTTCGGGTGCAGCTGCAGGCAGCTAATGGTCCACATATGGTTAACGTTGCCTTCTACCGCTGCCTGAAGCGCCTGCGCCTTAACATGGCCGGTCACCAGAATCATCACCTCCTCCGCATCCAGCAGCGTGCCGACGCCGACCGTCAACGCATATTTCGGCACCTGATTCACATTGCCGTCGAAGAAACGCGAGTTCGCCACGCGCGTGTCGTGCGTCAGCGTTTTAATACGGGTGCGGGACGCCAGCGAAGAGGCCGGTTCATTAAAGGCGATGTGTCCATCATTGCCGACGCCGCCCATAAAGAGATGAATTTTTCCATAGGCGCGAATCTTCTCTTCATACTGGCGACATTCTGCGTCAATGTCCTCAGCATTTCCATTAAGAAGATTAATGTTTTCGCGAGGAATATCAACATGATCGAAAAAATTGCGATACATAAAGCTGTGGTAGCTTTCCGGATGCTCTTTCGGCAGGCCGACATATTCATCCATATTGAAGGTGACGACATGTTTAAAGCTAACCTGGCCCGCTTTATGCATTTCGATAAGATGCTTGTAGGCTTCGAGCGGCGTGCCGCCGGTAGGAAGGCCAAGAACGAAAGGACGTTCTGCCGTTGGTTTAAAGGCGTTGATGCGGTTTACAATGTGGCGTGCGGCCCATTTGCCTACCTGGGAAGCGTTCGCCAGAGGAATCAGTCTCATAGTTTACCTCGTTTAAGCAGTTTTCAAACCGGTGATGGACGGTTGTGCCAACAAACCTAAGCGTAGGGTGACTTTGCTGCCCTGACAGCAAAGGAGAGCGCCGTCCTGATATTTCAGATCATAAAATAAGTGGCGGAGGATAGCCAGTGGTACGGCGACCGCAAATAAGATTATGGTGATAAAAGTCACAGACAGAGCGCGTTTAATTTGCGTAGCGAATTAAATTATTTTTACACTGCACCTTAAAGCAGCAAATTTCGTCAGGTGATCTGAGGAATGTGATAATAACAGTAACAACCTCAGACGCCTTTTTGATTCTCACAGGGGGAAATAGTGAATATTCTCAGTTATTTGCAGAAAGTAGGGCGGGCGCTGATGGTGCCGGTGGCTACGCTGCCGGCCGCCGCGATACTCATGGGCGTCGGCTACTGGCTCGATCCTGACAGCTGGGGCGCGGGCAATGCGCTGGCGGCGCTGCTGATCAAGTCGGGCGGCGCAATTATCGAAAACATGGCGGCGCTGTTTGCCGTCGGCATCGCTTACGGTATGTCGAAAGATAAAGATGGCGCCGCGGCGCTTTCCGGCTTCGTCGGTTTTCTAGTCGTCACCACGCTCTGCTCGCCAGCGGCAGTGGCGATGATTCAGCATATGCCGCTGGAGCAGGTGCCCGCCGCCTTCGGCAAAATCAACAACCAGTTTGTCGGTATTCTGGTCGGTATCCTCTCCGCTGAGGTTTACAACCGCTTCAGTCACGTAGAGCTGCCGAAAGCGCTGTCGTTCTTTAGCGGACGCAGGCTGGTGCCCATTCTGGTCTCCTTCCTGATGATTCTGGTTTCCTTTATTCTGATGTACGTCTGGCCGGTGATCTTCGATGCGCTGGTGAACTTCGGCGAACATATTCAGAAGCTGGGTTCAGTCGGCGCTGGCGTCTATGCCTTCTTCAACCGTCTGCTGATTCCGGTTGGTCTGCATCACGCGCTCAACTCAGTATTCTGGTTTGACGTGGCCGGCATTAACGATATCCCGAACTTCCTCGGCGGCGCGCAGTCTATCGCCAGCGGCAAAGGGATTGTCGGCGTCACCGGACAGTATCAGGCTGGTTTCTTCCCGATTATGATGTTCGGTCTGCCTGGCGCGGCGCTGGCGATTTACCAGTGCGCCCGTCCAGAAAACCGCGCCAAAGTCGGCGGCATTATGATCGCGGCGGCGTTTGCGGCCTTCTTTACCGGCATTACCGAACCGCTGGAATTCTCCTTTATGTTCGTGGCGCCGGTGCTGTATGTCATCCATGCGGTGCTGACCGGCATCTCCGTCTTTATCTCCGCCAACATGCACTGGATCTCCGGCTTCGGCTTCAGCGCCGGTCTGGTTGATATGGCGCTGCAATCGCGCAACCCGCTGGCAACGCAGTGGTATATGCTGATCCCGCAGGGTCTGGTGTTCTTTGTCATCTACTATCTGGTGTTCCGTTTCACCATCAAAAAATTCAACCTGATGACACCGGGCCGCGAGTTGGCGGTGTCAGGCGATGAAAGCGATGGCTACGATGTGAACGTGGAGAGCGGCGTAAGTGGCGAAACGGAAACCGAATCGCTGGCGCGTCGCTATATCAGCGCGGTGGGCGGCTCCGATAACCTGACGCACATCGATGCCTGTATCACCCGTCTGCGCCTGAATGTGAAAGACAGCGCTACGCTGAATGAGGGGCTGGCTAAACGTCTTGGCGCGTCGGGCGTAATCCGTCTGAATAAACAGAGCGTGCAGATTATTGTCGGCACCCAGGCGGAATCGATCGCCTCTGCGATGAAAAAAGTGTTGGCGAAAGGCCCGGTAGCAGCCTCAGGCGCGGCGGCGCCGGTCGCTGATGCGGTGAAAAGCGCGCCGGTCGCTGCGCCAGCAACGACCGCGCAGCACGCCTTCGCCACGCTGCTGGCGCCGGTGAGCGGCGAAATCGTGGCGCTGGATCAGGTACCGGACGAGGCGTTTGCCAGCAAAGCGGTGGGCGACGGTCTGGCAATCAAGCCTACCGGCAACATCGTGGTGGCGCCGACCGCAGGCACGCTGGTGAAAATTTTCAACACCAATCACGCGTTCTGCCTGGAAACGGCGGACGGCGTGGAGATTGTGGTGCATATGGGGCTGGATACTGTTGCGCTGGCGGGCAAGGGCTTTAAGCGTCTGGCGGAAGAGGGCGCGACCGTTAGCGCCGGTCAGCCAGTGCTGGAAATGGATCTTGATTTCCTTAACGCGAATGCCCGCTCAATGATCAGTCCGGTAGTGGTCAGCAACATCGACGACTTCGCTGGCGTGGCGTCGCTGGCGACGGGAACGGTGGTTGCAGGCGAAAGCAAACTGTACGAAATCCGCAAATAACGCCCCCCTGGCATTAAACCTCTCTAAGGCAGGAAGCGATTCCTGCCTTTTTTCTGCCCTGGCGCCAACAAACGGTTGTTTCCCTTGCGCGCTTTGTGGATCATAATCCGTTATTTCATGGTTAAACCAACCAGACATTTTGTGTTGAGGATACAGTGATGAGTGAGGCTGAAGCCCGCCCAACTAACTTTATTCGTCAGATCATTGACGAAGATCTGGCGAGCGGCAAGCACAGCAGTGTGCATACCCGCTTTCCACCGGAGCCGAACGGCTACCTGCATATTGGTCACGCCAAGTCGATCTGCCTGAACTTCGGCATCGCCCAGGATTATCAGGGGCAGTGCAACCTGCGCTTTGATGATACCAACCCGGCAAAAGAAGATATCGAGTTCGTTGAGTCCATCAAGCGTGACGTGCAGTGGCTGGGTTTCCAGTGGAGCGGCGAGGTCTGTTACTCCTCTAATTATTTCGACCAGCTTTATCAGTACGCTATTGAGCTGATCAATAAAGGCCTGGCCTATGTCGACGAGCTGTCGCCAGAGCAGATCCGCGAATATCGCGGCACGCTGACGTCGCCGGGTAAAAATAGCCCTTACCGCGATCGCAGCGTAGAAGAGAACCTGGCGCTGTTTGAAAAAATGCGCAACGGTGAATTCGCGGAAGGCGCGGCCTGCCTGCGCGCAAAAATCGATATGGCGTCCAACTTTATCGTAATGCGTGACCCGGTGCTGTACCGCGTTAAATTCGCCGAACATCATCAGACCGGCAACAAATGGTGCATCTATCCGATGTATGATTTCACCCATTGCATCTCCGATGCGCTGGAGGGGATCACCCATTCGCTCTGTACGCTGGAGTTCCAGGATAACCGTCGTCTTTATGACTGGGTGCTGGACAACATCACCATTCCGACACATCCGCGTCAGTATGAGTTTTCGCGTCTTAATCTCGAATACGCCATCATGTCCAAGCGCAAGCTGAACCTGCTGGTGACCGAGAAGATTGTGGAAGGCTGGGACGATCCGCGCATGCTGACCGTTTCCGGTCTGCGTCGTCGTGGCTATACCGCCGCCTCGATCCGTGAATTCTGCCGTCGCATCGGCGTCACCAAGCAGGACAACATCGTTGAAATGGCGTCGCTGGAATCCTGTATTCGCGACGACCTGAACGAGAACGCGCCGCGCGCGATGGCGGTGCTCGATCCGCTGAAGATCGTGATCGAAAACCTGCCTGCCGGACATGAAGAGATGATTGAGATGCCTAATCATCCCAACAAGCCCGAAATGGGCCAGCGCACCGTGCCGTTCAGCCGTGAAATCTGGATCGATCGCGCCGACTTCCGCGAAGAGGCCAACAAGCAGTACAAACGTCTGGTATTGGGTAAAGAAGTGCGTCTGCGCAACGCTTACGTTATTCGCGCCGAGCGCGTGGCGAAAGATGAAGAAGGCAACATTACCTGCATCTTCTGCACCTGCGACGTGGATACGCTGAGTAAAGATCCGGCAGACGGACGTAAAGTAAAAGGCGTGATCCACTGGGTTTCCGCAGAACACGCGGTGCCGGCCGAATTCCGTCTTTACGATCGTCTGTTCAGCGTGCCGAATCCGGGCGCGGCGGAAGATTTCCTCGCCACCATTAACCCGGAATCGCTGGTGATCAAACAGGGCTTTGTGGAGCCTGGCCTGAAGCAGGCGGAAGCGACTTCGCCTTACCAGTTTGAGCGCGAAGGTTATTTCTGCGCCGACAGCGTCTATTCCAGCCCGCAGCATCTGGTGTTCAACCGAACCGTTGGCCTGCGCGACACTTGGGCGAAAAGCGGCGAGTAAAACCGCGTAATTGTCAGCAAGGCGGCTCAACGAGCCGCCTTTTTTACGCCTGTCGTCCCATCGGGCGAGAAGGGCGCTCCCGTTCCGCTGGTAAACGTCAGGTTTCCGCCGATGCCATTCCGCCATTAGCCTGCGCCACATCAAAATCGTTCCTTGTTATGTACTAGTTCATGAGTTCACTCTGAGGTAGAATGTCTGCCTGAGCGGTGGTTCTGCCAGACAGAACGCCAGCTGAATATAAAATGAACAGATATCATTCTAAGGACGCGTTATGGGAACAGCGGTTTCCGCCAGCAAACTCCCTTCTGTACTTTGGGGCACACTGATTATTACCGGCACCGTGGTCGGCGCCGGCATGTTTTCCCTGCCGGTAGTGATGTCCGGCGCCTGGTTTAGCTGGTCGGCGGCAATGTTGCTGCTCACCTGGCTCTGTATGCTGCTTTCCGGACTGATGTTTCTGGAAGCCAGCCTGCATTATCCCACCGGTGCAGGTTTCGACACCCTGACGCGCGATCTGCTGGGGCGGCGCTGGAATCTGATTAACGGCGCTTCAATCGCCTTCGTGCTGGGCATTCTGACCTACGCCTATATCTCCGCAAGCGGCGCTATTTTGCAGCATACCTTCGCCTCGCTGGGCATGCCGGTGTCGGCCCGAATCGCCGGGCTGGGCTTTACGCTGCTGGTGGCGCTGTTTGTCTGGTTGGGCACTGCCGTTGTCAGTCGCGTCACGCTGATTTTTCTCGGCGCGAAGGTAATCACTTTCTTCCTGCTGTTCGGCGGCCTGTTGGGGCATGTAAAGCCTGCGCTGCTGTTCCCCAGCGGCGGCGAGGAGGCGCGCTATTTGCGCTATCTCTGGATGGTGGTGCCTTTTTGCCTTGCCTCGTTTGGCTATCACGGCAATATTTCCGGCCTCATCGGCTATTACCAGCGCGATGGCAAAAAGGTGGTGCGCTGCCTGTTGCTGGGTACCGTCGCCGCGCTGGCGATCTATCTGGTATGGATTATCGGCACCATGGGGAATATTCCGCGCGCAGATTTTATCGCCATTGCCCAGCGCGGCGGTAATATCGATGCGCTGGTGGAAGCGCTGGGCGGCCTGCTGCAAAACGCCTCGCTTAGCGCGCTGCTGACCATCTTCTCCACCTTTGCTGTCGCCAGCTCGTTTCTTGGCGTCACGCTGGGGCTGTTTGACTATCTTGCCGATCTGCTGAAATTTAATAACGGCGCGACAGGCAGGCTGAAAACCACGCTGGTCACCTTTGTCGTGCCGCTTGTCGCCGCGCTGATCTGGCCGAACGGTTTTCTGTTGGCGATCGGCTATGCCGGGCTGGCAGCCACCATCTGGGCGGTGATTACCCCGGCGCTGCTGGCGTACCGCGCCAGACAGCGTTTCCCTGAAGCGCAGGGCTGGAAACTGAAAGGCGGCCTGTTTCCCCTTGTACTGGTGCTGCTGTTCGCCGCGCTGAACATTGTGGTGTCGCTGCTCAGCTACGTCGATCTGCTGCCGGTATACGCCAGATAATTCATTCCTGCAGGACAGGCGTTTTGTCC